>JANQIJ010000302.1 GCA_028282185.1 Rhodospirillales bacterium | reverse complement strand
TGATCGTGTGCTGGCCCTTGTTGTCGGCGGTGCCGCGGCCGTACCAGCGCTCGCCCTGCTTGATCAGTTTCCAGGGCTCGATCCCGTCCCGCCATTGGGCGTCATAGCCGCGGACCACGTCGCCGTGGCCATAGGTCATCAACGTCGGCAGGTCCTCGCCTTCCCAGCGGCGGGCGACCAGGATCGGCTGCATCCCCGCGATCGGGTTCTCATGGACCTCGCCCTCGAACCCAAGCGCCGCCAGGGACGGCATCATTTCGTCCGTCAGATAGCGATAGAGTTCGCCGCGGAACTCTTCGTCCTGGCTGCAGGACTTGATGGCGACCCGCCGTTCCAGATCGGCCCAGAACCCGCCGTCGTCGAAATAGGCCTCGAGGCTCTTGATCACCGCGTCTCGTGTCACGCCGCGCTCTCCTTTGTTCGGTAGGCGGTTTCCGGATCGCCCATGTCCCAATAGACCCCGGTGACCAATTCCATGCCCTGGCGGGTCAGCGACCACAGGATGTGTTCGTTGGGCGCATGCTGGGAACAGCCGGTATAGCTCAAGGGCATCCAGACGAAGGGAATGCCGAGCACGTCCTGAAACACGTCGTTGCAGATCGAGCCGCCGGAATTGGGCACCATGCGGCAGGGCTGGCCCGTCGTGCGTTGGACGGCGCCGCGCATCCACTGCGCCCAGGGATGGTCCGGGTGGGTCCTGGCGGCGGCGAAGGTGGTGGCGTTCTCTTCCGGCGCCGGCTGCACCCGGATCATGCCGAAACCGTTTTCGTCCAGGTGCTTTTGCAGATTGGGGATGATGTTCTGCCAATCGGTGCCGACGACGAAGCGCAGCTGGCAATTGGCCATGGCGCGGGGCGGCACGGCGTTCACCGGATTATCCGGATTGCCGGTCCGATAAGCCAGAACCTCGAAGGAGTTCCAGGCATAGACCTGTTCCGCCGCGGTCAATCCCGGCTCGCCCCAGTCGGGATCGATTTCCGGGCCGCCGGGGGGCGATTTGCGTTCGACGTCCGCCAACAGGCGCTGGACCGCGTCATCAATCGGCGGCGGCAACAGGGCGTCGACCAAAATGCGGCCATTGGCATCGACGATGGTGTTCAAGGCATGCATCAGAACGATCCCCGGATTGGCCAGCAGGCCGCCCCAGTTGCCCGAATGATGGCCGCCGTCGCGCAGCTCCAAGACCAGATCGAAATTGAACACCCCCCGGTTGCCGAGCGTCAGGTTGGGCAGCATCTGATTGAACCGGGGTCCGTCCGAAGCGAAATAACAATCGGCAAGGAAATCGTCGCGATGGGCCGCGACCAGGTCCTTCAGCCCCTTCGATCCGTTCTCTTCCCCGGTTTCGATGATGAATTTGTGATTGAAGCCGAGCACGCCCCGGGTGTCCAAAACCGCACGCAGCGCCGCCAAATGGGTCGAGTGCTGGGCCTTGTTGTCGGCCGTGCCGCGACCAAAGACCTTGTCGCCCATCCGGGTCAGGCGCCAAGGGTCCAGGTTATCCTTCCACTGGCCTTCCTGGCCCAAGACCGTATCGCCATGGCCATAACCCAGAAGCGTCGGCAGATCGTCGCCTTCATGGCGATGGGCCAACAGCACCGGCCCGCCGCCGTCATGGGGGTTGTCGTAGATGCGGCAGTCATAGCCCATGCCCTCGAGGGCCGGGCGCATGTGCTCTTCCAGATATTCGTAGCAATCCGGCAGGCGATCCGGGTTCTGGCTTTCGGTCTTGACCGCGACCCGCGCCTTCAAATCCTCGAAGAACCCCTCCGGATCGTCGAAATGGGCAAGCGCGGCATCGATGGCATCACGGCGGCTCATGGCATTCTCCCCAGACCAGGCGTCTCAAGACGCGGCGCGGCCGCGGCCCTGGTTGTCGTCATAGAGATGACATTCCACGTATCCGGTCTCGGTGGCGATGGTCCGGGGCGCCGATTGGGAACAATGGTCCATGCAATCGGCGCAGCGCGGATGGAAGGTGCAGCCACTGGGTGGATCCACGGGGTTGGGATAGGTCACGCCCAAGGACGAATCCGGAACGCCCAGGTTGGGGTCCGGCGTCAGTACGGAATCCAACAGCGCCTTGGTATAGGGATGCTGCGGATTTTCGAACAACCGATCGGTCTCGGCGACCTCCACCAGGCGGCCCAGATACATCACCGCGACCCGGGTCGCCATGTGCTCGACCACGGCCAGGTTGTGGCTGATCACGATGTAGGTCAGGTTCAATTCCGCGCGCAGGTCCTGCAACAAGTTCAGGATCTGCGACTGCACCGAAACGTCGAGCGCCGAGGTCGGCTCGTCGCAGATCACCACTTCGGGCTTGTTGATGAGCGCCCGGGCGACGGCGACCCGCTGACGCTGGCCACCGGACAACTGGTTCGGGTAGTTGCGGTAAAGCCGCCGGGGCAGCCCGACAAGCTCCATGATCTCTTCCACCTGGCGGCGCAGCGCCGTTTCATCCGCGTTGCCCTGAACCCTGACAGGAAGCGCGATGATATCGCCGATGGTCTTGCGCGGGTTCAGGGACGAATAGGGGTCCTGAAAGATCGGCTGCACCTTGCGCGCCATTTCCAGCCGCTCCATCCGGCTCGTCGGCACATTGTCGACGAACAATTCACCGGACGACGGCGGCAGCAAGCCCAAGAGCATCTTCGCCATGGTCGACTTGCCGCAGCCGCTCTCGCCGACCAGGCCCAGGACCTCGCCCCGAGGGACCTTGAGATTGACGCCGTTGACCGCGTGCAGCGGCCGCTTGCCACGGAGAAACCCGGCCGAAATCATGAAGGTTCGCGTCACGTCCCGCGCTTCCAGGACGATGTCTTGCCCGTCTTTATCGGTCTCGGCCATCTAGGCGGCCCCTTTCTTCAGGTGTGCGGCGCATTCGTCCGGCTGGAGAACGCAGCGGTAGACATGGCCCGGATCGAAACTGTCTCGCAGCGTGATCTCGCCCGTCCTGCAACGATCCGCCGCATAGCGGCAGCGGTCGGCGAAATGGCAGCCGGGCAGATCACCCACCAAGGACGGCACGATCCCCGGGATCGAGCCCAGATGCGCGCCGCGCTCGGTCTTCCCCGGAATCGGGATGCATTCCAGAAGGCCCTGGGTATAGGGATGGGTCGGGTTCTCGAACACCTGCTTGGCGGTGCCGGTCTCGACGACCTGGCCGGCGTACATCACCGCCACCCGGTCGGCGATGCGCGAGACCACGCCCAAATCATGGGTGATAAGGATCATGCCCATGTTAAACTCTTTCTGCAGGTCGGCCAGCAAGTGCAGGATCTGCGCCTGGATGGTGACGTCGAGCGCCGTCGTCGGCTCATCGGCGATGATCATTTCCGGCCCGCACATGAGCGCCATGGCGATCATCACCCGTTGACGCAGGCCGCCGGACAATTGGTGCGGATACTGGGTCAGGCGCGAGCGGGCGGCGGTGATGCCGACCTTTTCCAAAAGATACACCGCCCGGTCGCGGGCCTCGGACTTGGACACCTTGCGATGGCGCAGCAACGCCTCTTCCAGTTGATTGCCGATGGTATAGGACGGGTTCAAGGACGTCATGGGCTCCTGAAAGATCATCGCCATCTTGTCGCCGCGGATATCGGCCATGCGGTTTTCGGAGACGTTTTGCAGTTCTTCACCGTCAAGCGCCAGATGTGTCGCCGTGCGGATCGCCGTCGACGGCAACAGGTTCATGATCGAGAGCGAGGTGAGCGACTTGCCGCAACCGGACTCGCCGACGATGCAAAGCGTCTCGCCGCGCCGCACCTCGAAGCTGACGGCCTGCACCGGATGCAGCATCCCCGCAGCCACCGGGATGTCGACGGTCAGGTTCTCGACCTTGAGGATCAGTTCATGTTCTGTGCCGTCGGTCATCCGGATCGGTTCCTGTCCGCTCGATTTCGGTTCTTTAGTTTCGGTTCTCGGGCGCCGTCACGTCGCGGACACCGTCACCCAGCAGGTTGATGGAAAGGATCAGCGCGAACAGCGCCGCCCCCGGGATGCCGATCAGCCAGGCGTCGAAGAACATCATGCCCTTGGCTTCCGAGATCATCAGGCCCCAGCTGGGCGTCGGCGGTTGAACCCCCAATCCCAGGAACGAGAGCGCCGCCTCCAGCAGAATGGCGTGGGCCATTTCCAGGGTCGCCACGACGATCAGGTGGTTGACCACGTTGGGCATGATCTCTTTCGCGACGATATGGAACGTGGAACAGCCACAGGCCCGGGCCGCCGCCACGTAATCCAAATTTCTGATCTGCATCGTGGCGCTTCGCATGACCACGGCGAATTGGTCCCAGATCAACAAGCCCAGCACCCCGATCACGATCCATAAACTGGAGCCGATCAGCGAGACCACCGCAAGCGCCACCAGGACCACCGGCATGGACAGCCGCGTGGTGATGATGAAGGTGATGATGATATCGACCCGGCCGCCGAAATAGCCCGCGGCAACGCCCAAGGTGGTGCCGATGACCAAGGAAATCAGCATCGCGGAAAATCCGATCAGGAGCGAAATCTGCGCCCCGTACATCAGCCGCGTGAGGTAATCCCGGCCCTGCAGGTCCGTGCCCAAAGGGTGCGCGGGATCGTATTTCGGGCTGTCATGCCAGAACGGCGGCTTCAGCTTGTCCGCAAGGTCCTGATCCAGAATGGGATCGAACGGGGCCAACAGCGGCGCGAAGATGGCGACCAGGACGATCAGCAAAAGGGTCGAGCCGCCGATAATGATGCCGTAATGGCCGAACACGCGCTTGCGCATCTGGGCCATGGGCGACGGCTCCATGATTTCCTCGGCCGTCGGCAGGCCGGCGGGCTGGGCGATGGGGGTCGACTCTTGAGGCGCCATGTCAGGAAATCCTTATGCGCGGGTCGAGATAGGCGTTCAAGAGATCCGCCAGGAAGGTAATCACGATATAAAAGATACTGAAGACCAGAACGATGGCCTGCATCATCGGCAGATCGGCGCGCTGGATCGTCTCCCAGGCGAGGAAGCCCAAGCCATTGATCGAGAAAATCGTCTCGATCACGATCGAGCCCCCCAGCATGAACCCGAACTGCACGGCGGCGAGCGAGACCACGGGAATGATGGCGTTCCTGAGCGCGTGTTTGAACAGCACGCGGATCGGGCGCAGCCCCTTGGCCTTGGCCGTGCGAATATAGTCGGATTGCAGAACCTCGAGCATGCCAGCGCGGGTCAGGCGCATGACCCCGGGGGTCACATAATAGCCCAACGCAATCGCCGGCATGATGAAGTTCATCCAACTGTCCGTGCCGGTGATCGGCAACCAGCGCAGTTGGATACCAAGGAAGAAAATCAGGATCAGCGCGAACCAAAAGCTCGGCAGCGCCTGGCCGACCACGGCAACGGTGAGCGCGAAGCGGTCGATCAGGGAATTGGGCCGGATCGCCGCGGCGACGCCCAAGGGGATCGCCAGAACCAGGGCGAAGGTGATGGCGCAGGCGGCGAGGATCAAGGTATTGGGCAGGCGGGTGAAGATGACGTCGGCGATGTCTTCCTTCAGGTAGTGGGAGCGGCCGAGATCGCCCTGCAGGGCGCGGGTCAACCAGTCCCAATACTGGACGATGATCGGTTGGTCATAGCCATAGACCCGGCGGATCAGGGCGATGTCCGCTTCCGTCGCCTCTTCCCCGGCAAGCGCCATGGCCGGGTCGCCGGACAAATAGATCAAGGAGAACGTAAGGACCGAAACGGTGAGTGCGACGAGGACCGCTACTCCCAGCCGTTTCAGGAAATAGATCAGCATTCACCGAGGCTCCCGACCTCTTTAAAACCAATAAAGACCGCCCGCCCGGCGGCCCTGATCGGGGCCGCCGGGTCATACCGGGTCCGTCGGATGTCACTTCCACTTGGCGGTGTAGAACCGCGGGATTTCATCCGGCGTGGTTTTGAAGTCGAGGTCCTTGTTGAACACGTAGTACTTGGCGTAGGTGAACATGGGCAGCCAATAGAGCTCGCCGGCGATCTTGCTCATCGCCGTCTTGTAGAGCGCTTTACGCTTCGCGGGGTCGGTCACCGTTCCGGCTTCGTTGATCATCTTGTTCACTTCCGGATCGTTGGCCGGGTCGTCCTTGCCGCCCGAGAAGAACACGCCGGTGATGGCCGAGACATCGGGAATCGAGTTGGAGCCCCAGGTCATGTGTTGCACCGGGGTCACGCCCTTCCAGTTCAGATCGCGCAGCTTGCGGTACTGCATGTAGTTCAGCTTGGCCCGAATGCCGACCTTGGCGAGATCGGAGATCACCGCCTCGGTGTATTCCCGCTGACGGTAGGCGTAGATGTCGAACTCGAACCCGTCCGGCACGCCGGCCTCGGCCAGCAGCTTTTTGGCCTTATCCGGATTGTAGTCCCATTTCGGCACGTCATCGGTGCAGCCGAACTGATCCGGGTGGCAGGGTGAATGGATCACCACCGAGGCCGGGCCGACCAGGTTGTCGACGATCGACTGACGGTTGATCGCATGGGCAACGGCCGCGCGAATGCGCTTGTCCATGAACTTCTTGGTGTTGGACGAGCCGTCAACGTCGAAGGCCAGGTAGGAAACGCGCATGGTCTTGGCGTTTTCCACCGTGACCTGACCCGAGTCCTGCAGCCGTTCGGCCTGGTCCTTGGGCACGTCCCAGATCCAGTCGATGCCGCCCGTCAGCAGTTCGGCGATCTGGGTGTTCATCTCCTTGATCGTGCGATAGACGATGGTGCCGATCTGCGGCGTGCCTTTCGGCCCGCCGATCATGTAGTTTTCGTTCTTCTTCATGACGATGCGGTCGCCGGCGACCACTTCGGTGATCATGTAGGGCCCGGTGCCGACGGGCTTGACCGCGCCGAAGTCCTTCTTGCCCTGGGCGTCCTTGGGAGCCGCGTCATAGTGCCCTTCGGGCATCATGAAGACCGCCTGCGCCAGATAGGCGAGCGCCGCCGGGAACGGTTTTTCCAGGTTGATGCGCACGCTGTTGGGACCGGTCTTTTCCGCAGATTTCATCCAGCTCACGTTCTTATAAGTGAGGACGCCGTTGTCCTTATTGGTCACGAAATTGACCGTGTAGACCACGTCTTCCGGCCCGAAACTGGACCCGTCGTGGAACTTCACATCGTCGCGCAGCTCGAAATCGAGCGTCGTGTTGTCGACCCATTTATAGGACTTGGCCAAGAGCGGCTTGAATTCGCCGGTATCGAGATCGCGGAACAACAGGCCGTCCCAGACCGTGTTCCCGATGATCACCAGTTCGCGGGTCCGGTTGTAATAGGGGTCGGCCACGGCCGCTTCGCGATCCGTTGTCCAGACCAGCGTATCATTGGCCTTGCCCGCCATGGCCGCGCCGGCACTCAAGCCCAACGCCACCGCCGCGATGGGCAGGCCCTTCAGTACATGACGAAACATATCGTCCTCCCTTGAGGTTCGCTTGAATTCACCCGCCGGACCCGTCGCCCCCAGGGAACTGACCCTAAGTTTCAGCGGAACGGAACGGCCCCTTCGTTGGAGACTCTGCGGCGGTCTGGCTTCCCCGGTCGGAGAAGCTTGGATCATTTCAATCCATGGGCGCGGCGATTGCAAGGAGGTATAAAGGGGCCAATTGCTCTCTAACAGTGAGACCAGCCGAATGAAATCACCGCTCAGCCCGCAAATCGCACTTGATGGCATTCTCGCCACCGCGGGATGGACGGGCCGCGGCGCCTGGGCAGTGGCGTTCTCCGGCGCCGACCCCGTATTGGCGACCAATTTCAGATTGGGCACCGCCGGGTCGGTGGCGCTTGCCGCCCAGGGCCTTGCCGCCGACGCGCTGCATCATCTGAGAACCGGCCGGCATCAGGACTTGGCCATCGATCACCGCGCCGGCGCGCTCGCCATGCGCTCCAACCAGCAGGTCCGCCTGAAAGACGGCCGGGTGGGCGCGCAATGGGCCAACCTGTCGGGTCTCTATCCCTGCCGCGACGGGCGCTGGGTCCAGTTGCACTGCAACTACCCTTGGCTCAAGGCCGGCATTCTGGGGGTCCTCGGCCTGAAAGACACGGACGAGCGGGAAACGGTCGCCGCCGCCGTCATGAAATGGGACGCCGCCCAACTCGAAGCAGCGATGGCGGCGCCCAACCTGCCCGCCTATATGATCCGCGCGCCCGAGGAATGGCGGCGCCACCCCCAGGCCGCCGCGGTCGCCGAACTGCCGGTCATGGAAATCATCAAGATCGGAGAGGCGCCACGGGAACCCCTGCCGAGTAATCAGGGCCACGGGGGAGATCGTCCGCTGTCGGGCATTCGCGTCGCCGAACTGGCCCGGGTCATCGCCGGCCCGGTCTGCGGCCGGACCCTGGCCGAACACGGGGCCGACGTGCTGCGCGTCGGCTGCGCCTACCGGCCGGACGACACGACGCTGGCCATGGACACCGGACATGGCAAGCGGTCGACCCATTTGGACCTGCGCGACCCGGCCGAGATGGACGCCCTCAAGGGACTGCTCCGGCAAGCCGACATCATGACCCAGGGCCACCGGCCGGGAACGATTTCCGGCCGCGGCCTGTCGCCCGAGGCGGTGGCGGACCTGCGCCCCGGCATCGTCTACGTGACGCTGTCGGCCTGGAGCCATGTCGGCCCCTGGTCCCACCGCCGGGGTTTCGATTCCCTCGTGCAATGCGCCACCGGCATGGCTTACGAGCAAGGCGGCGCCGAAACGCCCCGCCACCTGCCGGCCCAGGCCATCGACTATGTATCGGGCTATCTGGCGGCCTTCGGCGCCATGGAGGGCCTGCGCCGCCGGGCGACGGAGGGCGGCAGTTGGCTGGTCCGCGTGTCCCTCGCGCAGACCGGCCGCTGGATCGACGGGCTGGGCCGGGTTGGCGGGCCGGAGGCCCTGGCCCTGGCCGATCCCACGACCGACGACGTCATGGACCTGGTCGAGGCGCACGAGACCGAGTGGGGCACCCTGGAGCACCTGAAACCGGCGCTTGGGATGTCGGAAACCCCGCCCCGCTGGGACCTGCCCGCCGCCCCCATCGGCAGCCACGATCCGGTTTGGATCGCGACGCAATGAAAGACATTCGTCGCCTTACTGTTACGGTAGTGAAATCTGGAATGCCCATACGCAACCGGATGGTTTTTTATGACACTGCGTTCTCTTCATTAGAGAACTTAAAGTAACGGTTTTCGGCAAGTCGGAAGAACCCATGATAGAGATCGAGCAAAGCGGATACTTCTATTCGGATGCCCAAACGGCGACCTTGAGCGCCATCGCCGAAAAGGTGGAGGAGATGCGCAAAAGCGGTGCCCTCGACCCGCAAACCATGCGGCAGATCCGCGACTACTTTAAGATCAAGAACATCTATCACTCGAACGCGATCGAGGGAAACCGGCTGACGATCGGGGAAACGCGTCTTGTCGTCAGCGAGGGAATGACGATTTCCGGAAAATCGCTCAAGGATGTGGCGGAAGCGAAAAACCTGAACCACGCGGTGGATTACCTGGAGGAACTGATTACCGATAGCTCGGCGTCGATCAGCGAAAGGGAGATCCGAGACATTCACTCATTGATCTTGCTGAACATCGACGATGAGAATGCAGGGAAGTATCGAGGTCAACCGGTGAAGATTTCCGGCTCGGAATTCACGCCGCCCGGTCCGGAATCCGTTCCGGGCGACATGTCGGCGTTTGGCGGATGGCTTTCCGGCATCGATCTGAGCCTTTCCCAAGTGGGACGCCCGGACGCCATCCCCATTGCGGCGGCGGCCCATACACGCCTTGTCTCCATCCATCCATTCATCGACGGCAATGGTCGGACGTCTCGCCTGCTATTGAATCTTGTCTTGATGCGTCTCGGCTACCCGATCGCGATCATTACGACGGACGACAAGTTGCGGTACTACGATGCGCTGGAACACTCGCATGCGAAAGGCGACTTGTCGCCCTTCGTCTCATTGATCAGCGAAACGGTCTCGGAAAGCCTGGAAGAATACCAGCGCGCCATCTCGGAAAACCGGAACAGAACCGGGTGGGCGTCGGACGTCGCGGCCCGGTTCGGAAAACAGCAGGAAAAGAAACTTCGCGCGGAATACGAAATTTGGCGGAACGCGATGGGCCTCATGAAGAGCTACTTCCGCGACGCGGCGGAAAGCATCAACGAAAACGCGCCCTACGCCCAATTGTATTTCAAGGACTTTGGCGAGATCGAGTTCGAAAAATACGAGCAGCTTAGATCCGGTCACTCCGCCAAACGGACCTGGTTCTTCCGCGTCGATGCGATCAGCGGCGATCGCACCGCGAGAATTCTCTTCTTTTTCGGGTTCGCCAGTCACCAGTTCAGAGTGAAGGACGCGACCCTTCATGTCGCCATCGAATCGCCGCCGGGCTCTTTCAATTACGAGCGCATGAGCGAGACCGAAGACGGGGAAAACTTCGCCCTGTTGGAATTCGCCTATAACGCGGAAACGGAAGCTTTCGATGTCTTGACCCGATCGGGGGAAATTCATTCCATGCGGTTTGAAGACGTAACGCGCCTGTTCTACGAAAGCGTCGCCAGCACCTATTTTTGACGGTGCCTGCTCGCTGATTGGTCCCGCCGATCAGCCTTCCGACGTATGGCCGGCCGTGCGACGGGCCTGGCGGTTCAAGCGGGCCTCGCGGTAGGTGATGTAGAGCGTCGCCAGAAAAATCACGATGCCGCCGACCCAGGTCCAAAGGTCCGGGAACTCGCCGAAGGCGAGATAGCCCAGGCCGGCCGCCCAGACCAGGCGGGTGAAGTCCGCCGGCATGACGGCCGAGGCGTCGCCCTGCTGCATCGCCTTGGCCATGCAGAGATGGGCGACGGCGGCAAGCACACCGACCACGATCATCCAGGCCAACTGCTCCCATGTGGGCCATTGCCAGTAGAACAGGGCGACGATGAATGACGTGGGCGTGAAATAGACGGACGAATAGAACACGATGGTCACCGGTGAATCGTCGCGCGACAGCACCTTGACGATCAACAAGGCCCCCGCCCACATGACCGTCGACGCGAGGACCACGAGATAGCCGAAGCTGATCTCCTGGAACCCGGGGCGCAGGATGATGGCCGTGCCGACGAACCCGACCAACAAAGCCCCCCAGCGCCGGGGCCCCATGGCCTCGCCCAAAATGAAGACGGCGCCCAAGGAGGCGAACAGCACCGCCGTGAAGCTGAGCGCCGTCGCGTCCCCCACGGGCACGACGGAGAGCGCGTAGAACCATGTCAGCATGGCGCCCAGGCCGACGACGCCCCGGGCCAGTTGCAAGCCGGGCCGCTTGCTTTTCCAGGCGGACCGGTCCTGGCGCAGAAGAAACGGCGTCAGGACGATCAGGACCACCACGCAGCGGAAGAAGACGATGACGAAGGGTTCGATCTCTTGCGCGAGATCGCGGACCAGGACATGCATGGCCGAAACGACCGCCGCCGCCGCCAGCATGTACAACAATCCGTTGAAGTTATTCGTGCCCAAGGCCGGTTCCCGGACGGGAAGCGGGGGCGTTTCCGGTGCGATCGCCATCACCGCACTATAGACGCCGCCCCCCGGCTGACAATATGGTCAGGCGATATAACTATATAGATTTGACCCGCGGGAGGGATTTTCGACATGATCACGGCAGGAATCGCCGGGCTCGGCCGCTGGGGCCGGGTGCTGGTCAATTCGGTGCAGGGCGAGAGCGACCGGATCCGCTTCGCCGCCGGCTGCACCGGGCGCAAGGCCCGGGCCGAAGCCTTCTGCGACGAGAACGGCATCGAGCTCCGCGATGGCCTGGCGGACCTCTTGAAAGACCCCGGCCTGGACGCGGTGATCCTGGCCACGCCGCACAGCCAGCACGCGGACCAGGTGATCGCCGCCGCCGCCGCCGGCAAGCACATCTTCGTCGAAAAACCCTTCACCCTGGACCGGGCGAGCGCCCGCGCGGCCGCCGAAGCCGCCCGGGACGCGGGCGTCGTCCTGGCGCTGGGCCATAACCGGCGGTTTCATCCGGCAATGGTCAAGATGAAGGAATTGGTGACCGGCGGCGACTTGGGCCGGGTTTTGCATATCGAGGGCAACCTGTCGGCGCCGGCGGGGTTTCGTTACAAAGGCGGCGACAGTTGGCGCGTGGCCGAGGGCGAAAGCCCGGCCGGCGGCATGACCGGCCTGGGCATCCATGTGGTCGACGCGATGATCAACCTGGCCGGGCCCATCGTCCGCGTTTCGTCGGAAAGCCATCGCCAGGTTCTGGATGTCAACCTGGACGACACCACGGTCATGCTGTTCGGGTTCGCCTCGGGCGCGACGGGCTACCTGGGCACCCTGACCGCGACGGCGCCGATCTGGCGCGTCCAGGTGTTCGGCACCGGGGGCTGGGCCGAAATGCACAACTACGGCCGGCTGACCGTCAAGCGTTGCGATCCGGCCGACGCCTCGGTCCGCCCGGACGAGGTCATCACCTATGACGCCTTCGACATGGAGCGTGCCGAACTGGAGGCCTTCGCGACCGCCTGCCAAGGCGGCGCGGCCTATCCCCTGACCCCGGCCGAAGCGGTCCACGGCGCCGCCGTCCTTGAGGCAATTATCAAAAGTGCGGCGGGCGGCGGGCCGACGACGGTCGCGGCCGATTGATCCAACCGGAAAAGGCACCATGTGGTTCCTGATGCGCCGGATCCTGGCCTATGGCCGGTTCCTCGCCTGGACAGCGGCCATGGCCGCGGCCGGCGGCGCCTATGTCTTTCTTTCGACGCGCCAGGAAATCACCCTGTTCGGCGCCGCGCCGCATGTTCTCGAATGGTGGGAGCCCTACGTCTGGCCGGCCGTGGTCTTCATTGTCGTCGGCCGGATCCTTCGCGGTGTCCTGCGCCGCACGCTCGGGGCGGCCAATACCCATGTCGGGCGAATCAGCCGCGGCCAGATGTTCGGCCCGAAAGGGGATTGACCCCGCGAAGAGGGCGAGGCGGCGGGCCTAGCTGTCACCGCCGCCGCCCAGGCCGGCCTGGGCGATTTTCTTGTCCGTGGTGTAATTGTTCAGCGCCCAGACGGCCCAGATGGCCGCCGGGACCCAGCCGATCAAGGTCAGTTGCAGGACCAGGCAGATCACCCCTTGGATCGGCCGTCCAATGGTGAAGAACACGAACCAGGGGATCAGCAGGGCCAGGATCAAACGAACCATGTTCAAGCGTCCTCTTCGTTTTCGGTTTTGTTGACCGAAGCCTAGCCGGACAACAATCGCCTGACAATCACCGCGACATGAAATAGGTTCCCGGTCCTTGAACCGAAACAACGCGGGCAGGCGGCCCTACCGCCTCCCGACGGGACAGCCGATGAAAGTCGACCTCTTCGATTTCGACCTGCCGCAGGAATTGATCGCCCAGAAGCCGGCCGACCCCCGGGATTCGTCGCGCCTGCTGCACGTCGCGGCGGACGGCACGTTTGACAGGGGCGTCCGCGACCTGCCCGATATCCTGCGGCCCGGCGACCTTTTGGTCGTCAACGATACGCGTGTCATCCCGGCCCGTCTGACCGGCACGCGGGGCGACGCGGCCCGCCCCGGCCCGGCGGAAGGCGGCGTCAAGGTCGAGGTCACCTTGCACAAATGGGAAGACGGCGGCGTCTGGCGCGCCTTCGCCAAACCGGGGCGCAAGCTCAGGCCCCGGGACTACATCGTCTTCGCGCCGGGCTTCGCCGCGGACGTGGTCGAAAAACTGGACGGCGGCGAGGTTCGCCTGCGCTTCACCAAGTCGGGGCCCGACCTGAAGGACGCCTTGGACGCCCACGGCATCATGCCCCTGCCGCCCTATATCAAACGGGACTCCGAAGGCGACGAGGCGGACAGGTCGGACTACCAGACCCTGTTCGCCGCCAAGGACGGCGCCGTCGCGGCACCGACGGCGTCGCTGCATTTCACGCCGCGCCTGGTCAAGGCGCTGGACGCCAAGGAGGTCGAGCGGATCAGCCTGACCCTGCATGTCGGCGCCGGCACCTTCCTGCCGGTGCGCGAGGAAGACACGCGCCATCACAAAATGCACGCGGAATGGGGCGAGATCACCGAACAGGCCGCCGATTATATAAACCAGACCCGTCGGGCCGGCGGCCGCGTCGTCGCCGTCGGCTCGACGCCCATGCGCCTGTTGGAAAGCGCGGCCCAAGACGACGGCACGGTGCGGCCGTTTCAGGGCGAGACC
>JANQIJ010000276.1 GCA_028282185.1 Rhodospirillales bacterium | reverse complement strand
GGACACCAAAAAGCGCCGCGCGCAGACTGCGCAGGTTCGTTTTTATTCGGCGCAAAGCCACTTTCACGCGCCAGGGGCGCGTTCAGGTTTTGCGCCTCCTGCCCCCGCAACCAATAGAGTTTGGAGTCTGGTAAATCATTGAAGTTAAATGGCTCTTATTTTGGGAAAAATTAACGCGAGATATTATTGTTGAAAATCAGTCTATAACAAAGTTCGTTGGTTGCGTGTTGTTGCAGAGAAGCCACAGTTGGAGCGCGAAAGGTGGTTTGACCCTGCTATGTACAGGCGGCGAGCCTTGCGGTGTGTTCAACTTTCATGGAACGTGACCATCTGGTGCGGAAAGGTGTCGGTCCGCAAATGATCGAGAGTTGACATAAAGCGAACGCGCTACTCCGCCTACCGTCGCGAGGACGGCAAGCGGAATAGCCGCCTCTGGATGCTAGAGGTATTTCTTTATGTCCGTATAGTCTCCACGAACGCGCAAAATGATGGTGATGGGCTGTTTGTCCCGGTTGCGCCAGAACCAGCCGTGGTTGCCGTCGAAGGCGGCCTCAAGCGTGCCTGCATCACCTGGAACACCTCGGCCTTTCTTATAGCTCTTCTTCTTCCCGCTGCCGTCGCCGTGCAGGTCGTAGTTGGCCTTGCCGTTCTCGGACACCCATAAGAACTCGGCTTTCCCGCCTTCCTTCATGACGAGTTTGATTTCGGCGCCTTGGCCACGCTCCAGATCGATCCTGATTTCGTCGGTCCATTCGGGCGACGTGGTTTGCGCTGCCGCCGGTGAAATGAGCAATGCGGCGACGATGCGATTCACAAAGCTGACGTTCGCGGTCTGACGGTTTTGATGGGACCCGATGGATGAATGGCCATCCTGCTCGGCTTCTTCTTGCAGCTGCATCTTGATTTCACCCATCTCGACGAGGCCGAGGGCGCGCCCGATGCCGGTCGGATCAATGCCGTATTCGGACGGCAACACGATGGTGAAGAGGATGGCGATCGCGGACATGATCGCGATGAGGGTCGAGCGGATCAGCTGCCTGGTGGACGGCAGTTCTTCCGCGCTTGGACGGTCTGCGTTGTACATCATAAATCTCCGGGTATTCAGGCCAGGACGTAGCCCGTGAGGTGCATTCCAATAAATACGAAGCCCGCTGCCATCATGGCGACGTTGGCCGTATAGGCGTATCGGTGGAAGTTCTCGGTTCGGCGCCACCACCCCATGGCAATCAGGATTGCGGCAAGGGCAAGCAGTTGGCCGAGCTCGACGCCCACATTGAAGGCGATCAGGTTCGGCAGGAGGCCGTCTTCGGCAATCTCGTATTCGATCACCTTGGACGCCAATCCGAACCCGTGACACAGGCCGAAAAGGAACGTCACGGCCTTCGTATTGGGCTGCACGCCGAACCAGCGTTGATAGGCGCCCAGATTGTCGAGCGCCTTGTAGACGATGGACAGGCCGATGATGGCATCGATGATGAACGCATTGATGCCGAAGTTGAACATGACGCCGGTGATCATGGTCAAAGAATGACCAAGGGCGAAAAGACTGACGTAGATGGCGATCTCCTTCATTCGGTAGAGAAAGAAGATGACGCCGAACAGGAACAGGATATGGTCGTAGCCCGTCACCATGTGCTTGGCACCGAGGTAGGTAAAGGGAATGAGCAACACCCCGTAGACTTCTTGGATGTAGCCCTTGTCACCCTGGGTGACGGCGTGGGCCGAGACGGTGTCCGGCCAGATCAGCGCCAGCATGAGTGCCACGCCGGCGAGTAAAGTCGAAGCGCGGTTCACGGCTTTGGGCCATGAAACGCTACTCCAATGACGGATAGTCATGAGAATAGGTCCTCGCTTGTTGAAACAGGTTTCCGATGCCCGGTCCGGGCAGGAAAAGTTCAACGGCGAGGCGGGCGGTCTATGTTGAACGAAGTGCGCCCGCTTTGCTGTGCCACGAATACAAGATACCTTGTATCGAGCATGGCGCTATGCGCGTTAATCAACGTCATCACAAAGCCCGGGACCTCATGGGAATGGTCCCCTGGATTATGATCGTGGGAATGTGATTGGCCAGACCCCACTGAACGTTCATCGTCATGACTGTGGCCGTGGTCCGCATCATGCAGATCAATCGAATGAACGCTGCGATGGTCTTGGCCGATTACATTGAAACTCTCTCCGGCATATACGTGCACCAGCGGCCCCGTCATCGCGGTGAATGAGAACACCGCGAGGAAAATGGTGACAAAACGTCGCTTGAGATCACAGGTCATCAGCCTCGAGCAGGTCATGATGCTGTCTAACAGGGGTGTAATTTTGATACAACGTTTCTTGACCATGTTTATGGCAATAATTGGTCGAGTGCGGCCTCCTGGCGTAACGGCACTGGTGTGGATGATGTGATCATCAAGATTGAACCCTGAGCGTAATATATCCAAGTTCGCCAAATGCGCCCGTCTCGACGATCACAGGCGGGATACGTGTGGATAGCAGGACTATTTGAGGCAGTCACGATGCATACTAAAACCCTAAAAGAGTTTAGCCACGACCATGTCTTCGGACAGGACAAGGTCCGCCCAGCGGAGAGAAGAACGTTGGCTATCGTCATCGTGACGGCGACGATGATGGTCGTGGAGATAGCTGCGGGCATCGCGTATGGCTCTATGGCCCTGCTTGCTGATGGCTTGCACATGGCTTCCCATGCGACGGCACTCCTTATTTCGGTATTCGCTTATACCTTGGCCCGCAAGCTCGCTGACGACACCAGACTCTCCTTTGGGGCAGGTAAGATCACCAGTCTTGGGGCTTTTGCGAGTGCCGTTCTTCTAGCGGGATTTGCCTTCGCCATGGCAATGGAGAGTGCTCTTCGGCTCGTTGAGCCAGTTGAAATCAGCTTTGACCAAGCGATTTTTGTGGCCGTTATCGGGCTGATAGTGAATGGCGGAAGCGCTTGGCTCCTTGCTTCAACACCTCATGGCCACGATGGACATCACCATCACGTTGACAGCCATGGCTCGCATGGGTCATCGGCTCATCATCACGACCATAACTTGCGAGCCGCCTACCTTCATGTCCTCGCGGATGCCCTGACCTCCGTACTTGCTATTGTCGCACTACTCCTTGCCAAATATACGGATGCTGCTTGGCTGGATCCGGTGATCGGAATTGTTGGTGCCGTCCTCGTCGCGCGTTGGTCCTATGGTTTGCTGAAGTCGACGGGCAAAGTGTTGATAGACTGGCAAGCGGAGCAAGATGACATGGACCGGCTTCGAACTTCCATTGAACGAGATACTGACGACCGCGTTAGCGATATGCATACCTGGAGGATTGGTGACAACATGTATGCAGCAGCGATCGCCGTTGTTGGCGACCAGCCGCTTACACCTGATGAGTACCGTGCTCTCATTCCCAAAGAGTTAAACATCGTGCATGCCACTATTGAGGTGCATCTCTGCCCAGACCATGAAGGCTAGGGTCCGGACCCTAAGGACAAGCGGACTGTTGAAATATCCGTCTTGGCTGTTTGCATATAAACTCAGCTGCCAACCCGGCTTGTCGATCTCTACTGTTTCAATTTAAACCTGACACGCTCTAAAAACGGTTTTTTGTTCTGGAGCGGCGAGCGCTCAACCGACCAGCAGCGAACAACCGATACCGGCTACCAGCGGTAGCTGATGCCCGCCAGGGCGGAGAACTGGGTCGAACTGCCCTGCGCGTCGACCAGCGGGCTGTCCGCCGCATCGCCCAGCAACCGCTTGTAACCCAAGCGGCCGACGACGGCGACGTTGCGGTTCCAGAAATGCATAACCGAGAGATCGACGCCGACATCCTTGATGCCGGCCTCCGCCGTGTAGAGCGCGTAGCCCAATGTCGAACTCGTCGATTGAAGGCTCAATACGCCGAACGTATTGCCCATGTAGTTGTCGTCGGCCCAGGTCGTCGAAACGCCGAGGGTCAAGCGGGTCTTGGGCGCGCCAAGCGCGAAGCCATAGCGCAGGCCCGCGGTGACGGTCGTGCCCTCACGATCGCCGGAAAGATCGCGGCCGACGGACATTCTGGCACCGAAGTCCTGCCATTGATAATCGATGGACAACCGGGCCGTGGCGCCGCCGTCAAGGTCGCCCAACCCGTCCAGGGCGGCGTTGTCATCTTCGTCGCGGCCAAAGAAATAGCCGACGGCGACATCGACGTTCAGGCGGTCCTTGGGTGTCGGGCCCCTGACCTTGACGGCCCTGACCTTGAGTTCAGGCGGGCCGCTGGCGCTGCCGAGAAAGACCACGTCGCGCCAGGAAACCTCCGCGATCGGCAGAGGCGATGCCTCGTAATCATCGGATCCTTCGTAATCGGGGGAATAACCGCCGGCGGCACCCAGGGTGAAGGACCAGTCACCGGTCTTCCCTGGCGGGCCGCCGGGCGTCTGGGCGGCGGCCGGACCCTGGGCTGCCAGGATGATGGCGACGGCCGCGCCGAGCAGCGCGACGCGGCGGCCGTGGCCGCTGATGTCAACGCCCTCAAGGCCCAGTCCATTCGTTTCGTTTGACCGCTTTGTATTCATGTCTCTACATCTTTGGCGATCGCGGACCATAGGCATGCTTGTCGCGAGAATTCAAGGAAGACGCGGCAGCCGATCGGTGTTCTCCGGCACGCGGGATACCCGGCCCTCTGTCAAAGGCCGTTTTCGACGTTACGGGGAGTATACGTGTCGGAGGCGCCTTCGGTTTGGCATGAGCGGCATTTGCCGGGGCGCACGGTTTGACGGTTATTGAACCGCCGGGCCCTGTCGGTCCTTGGGCGCGGGACGCGTGGCGGACGGTCCTGCCTGATGATGCGCCATCTTCCAACTACTCCCTTCCTTAACAAACAAGTTGGTCGCGGCGAGGCAGCCGTCGCCCAGAAGCTCGAAACAAGTCACGACGGCGAACCCGTCCCGGACGCGGGCCTCGGCTTCGGCGCAGTGAATGTCCAGCCCGCCATTTTCCAGTATCTGACGCCAACTATCCATGATCGCCGCACGGTCGAGGATGATGCCGTCATTGGGATGGATGCAGGATACCGGGTGAGCCTTGGCCCAAACGTCTTCCATCGCCGCCAGGTCACCGGTGGCGAAGGCGTTATAGAAAGCGTCATTGGCGAAGAGTGCGGCGGCGTGATCCCGATCCATGACCGACAGCCTAGACAAACCGTCGCCGTTGATCCAGCGTGCCGGTTGCGGAGCCACTGTCCAGGACGGCTGCCCGGCACCTAGTCCGGAAGCGCGCCGTAGGATTTGACGACCAAGCCCTGTTCATCGGTCGCGGTCCAATGGGCGCTGTAATTCTCTTCGATCCGGCTGCCTTTGGAATTGGTGAAAATCATGCCCACGACCTTGTTCGGCGTTTCGCCGTCGTCGGCGACGGGCAGCCCGGTTCGGGTGAATATGTCCCAAGACGTGGTTTCCGAGCGGAGCCGCGTGTGCATCACGCCGTAAACGTGAAAGCGAACGACCGTCCCGAAGAACTCGGTGATTTCCGACAACACCCGGCCCGAACGGCTTTCCGAAAAACGTCTTCCGGTGAACGAGCCGCCGACGAGACGGTCGATTGCCGTCCCCATGAAACGATAGCGAAAGTCGCCCTCGGGAAGGTGATCAATGATGAAGATTTCCGGCAACAGCTTGGGGACAGCGCTGAGGCGCAGGTCTTTTTGCGCGGGATAATGTTTGGCGCCGCGCGACCGGTCCCAGAACTCGTAAAAGGCGCGAATGCGGTCGTCGGCGTTGTCGAACAACAACTCCGCCAACGTATGGGTGCGGACGTCCATAAGGTCGCCGCGGACGTCCTTCAACTCGGCTTCGCGCGCCATTTGTCTCCACCGCTTTGGGCGAAAGTATAACAGCGTATGCAGGTAAGTCGCCATTGGCCATACGTCATAGAAATGTCATCATCCGTTCTCGGCGGAGCTGGCGTGCCCTTGAGGGAACATCGTCGCCGTGGCGTCGCGCCGCCGCTTGCCCGCGGGCGACCATATCAGTACACTCCGGCGAAACGATCTTTGTATACAATCCGGAGGAAATCATCATGACTGCCGAGGCATCGGGGATTACCCGTCGGCTCGCCGAATTCGCCGCCGATCTGCGCTACGAGGATCTGCCGCCCGAGGTTGGGGAGCGGACGAAGCTTTTGATCTTGGACGTCGCCGGGATCATGGTCCGCGCCCGTCATGACGCGGAGAGCACGGACAGTCTGATCGGCGCCGTCGAGCGCTTAGGATTGGTCAAGGGCGATCGGTCGAACGAGGCCTGTTCGGTGCTCGGCGACGGGCGCGGTTATGCGCCGGCGGCGGCGGCCTTGTTGAATGGCGCCTTGGCCCATTCGCTCGACTTCGACGACACCCATGCGGAAGCTTCGCTGCATTCCTCGGCGCCGATCGTGCCGGCGGCCCTGGCGGCGGCGGAAATGACCGACGCGTCCGGGCGCGATCTGATCGCCGCTTGTGTCGTCGGCTACGAGGTGCAAATCCGCCTGTCCCAATCCTTGGTGCCCAAGGATCATTACGATCGGGGCTATCATCCGACGGCGACCTGCGGCGTGTTCGGTGCCACGGCGGCGGCGGGCAGGCTGTTGGGCCTTGACGCCGCGGGCATCGAAAGTGCCTTCGGCATCGCGCTCAGCCAGGCCGCCGGTTCCATGCAGTTCTTGGCCGATGGCGCCTGGACCAAACGCTCGCACGTCGGCCAGGCGGCGCAAAACGGCTTGATCTGCGCGACCATGGCGGCAGAGGGCTTCAAGGGACCGAAACAAGCGTTCGAGGGACGATGGGGATTCCTTCATGCCTATTCGCCGAACCCGCGGCCGGAACGGGCGACGTCGGAATTGGGCGGCCGCTGGGAGACCCTTGAACTGGGCGTCAAGCCGTTCCCCAGCTGCCGTTACACCCATGCGGCGATGGACGCGATCCTGCAGTTGCGGGAACGCCACGGGATCGACGCGGCCCAAGTGGAGAGCATGGATTGCGGCGTCCCGGAAACCGGTTGGAAGATTGTTGGCCAGGGCGAAGACGCCAAGCAAAACCCGCAAAGCGTTGTCGATGGGCAGTTCTCCATGCCGTTCTGCGGCGCCGTCGTGTTGCGCACGGGCAACATGGTTTGGGACGATTACAAAACCCATCTGACCGACCCCGAAACCTTGGACCTGACCAAGCGCGTGCGCTGCGTCGTCGATGACGACGCCGAGCGCGACTTCCCGGAAACCATGGCCGGCAAGGCGACGGTCCGGATGAAATCCGGCGAGACCTTCGAGGCTTATGTCCAGACGCCCAAGGGCGAGCCCGGTAATTTCATGAGCCAGGCGGAGTTCCGTGCCAAGTTCGACGGGCTGTGCCGGCCCTACCTGAGCGAAGTCGGGACCCAGCGATTTGCCACCGCGATCCTGGACCTGGACAACGCGGCCAGCCTGCGCGGTGTTCTGGCGCTTTCCGGCGGGGCCGCTTAAGCCCATGGTCGCGGAAGCGAAAGAGGTCGGCCCCAACCGCTACCGGGAGTCCTACGGCCGCTATCTCGAGGACTTCACGATCGGTGACGTCTACGAGCACCGCCCGGGCCGGACGATCACGGAATCGGACAACACCTGGTTCACTTTGCTGACCATGAACCAGCACCCCCTGCATTTCGATCGGGAATACGCGGCGCAAAGCGAATTCGGAAAACCCTTGGTCAATTCCTGCCTGACGTTGTCGATCGTCGCCGGGATGAGCGTTTCCGACGTCTCCCAGAAGACCATCGCCAACCTGGGCTGGACCGATATCAAGATGCCGGCACCGGTGTTCGTCGGCGATACGATCTATGCGGAAAGCGAGGTCCTGGCGATCCGAGAAAGCAAATCGCGCCCGACCCAGGGGATCGTCACCATCCGGACCACGGGGACCAAGCAGGACGGGACCGTGATCATGACCTATGAACGGACCATGTTGATACCCAAGCGTGGCCATGCCGTGGACGACAAGGCGAACTACTAGGGTCGCATACGCCTAAGCGGCGGCAGGCCCGCCGCGACGACGCGTTTGCGCAAACATAATTGAGAGGCTGATATGCCCCCTGACGCGGCCGGTCACGACATGACCGAGGAAGAACGGCTGATCCTGGACAGCGTCGACAAGTTCATCGCCCAGGACGTGCGGCCCCATGCCCATCGTTTGGAAGCCGAGGACGCCTATCCTCAAGCGATCGCCGACAAGCTGGCCGAGATGGGGATGATGGGCGCCACCATCGGTCAGGACTACGGTGGCCTGGGCCTCAGCGCCACGACCTATACGCGGATTATCGAGCGTGTCTCCGCCTGCTGGATGTCGGTCTCGGGCATCTTCAATTCGCATCTGATCGCCGCCGCCGCGGTCGAGCGTTTCGGCACCGAGGAACAGAAACAGACCTGGCTGCCGAAAATGGCCGCGGGGGAGATGCGGGGCGGCATCGCCCTGACCGAGCCCGACTGCGGCACGGACCTGCAGGGCGTGCGGACCACGGCCCGGAAGGACGGCAACGAATACGTTCTCAACGGCAACAAGATGTGGATCACCAATTGTCTACAGGGCAATTTCCTGGCGGTGTTGGCCAAAACCGACCCGGAGACCGATCCGCCGCACAAGGGGATGAGCTTGATCCTGATCGAGAAGGACGCGGGGTATCGCACGTCGAAACTGGAGAAGCTGGGCTACAAAGGGATCGACACCGGCGAAGTGGTGTTCGAAGACATTCGCGTGCCGCGCATGAACCTGATCGGCCCGGACGAGGGCCGGGGCCTTCAACAGATCCTGAGCGGTCTGGAATTGGGCCGCATCAACATCGCCGCCCGGGGCGTCGGCGTCGCCCGCGCCTGTTTGGACGACGCCTTGGCCTATGCCCTGGAGCGCAAGACCTTCGGCAAGCCCATCGCCCAGCATCAGGCGATCCAATTGAAGCTGGCCGACATGGCGACGCGGGTCGAGGCGGCGCGTTTGTTGGTCGAGAACGCGGCCCGTGCCTATGACACCGGTGAGCGTTGTGACATGGAGGCCGGGATGGCCAAATTGTTCGCCTCGGAGGCGGCGATCGAAAACTCCCTGGAGGCCATGCGAATTCACGGCGCTTATGGCTATTCCAAGGAATACAACGTGGAACGCTATTTCCGCGACGCGCCGCTGCTGGCCATCGGTGAGGGCACCAACGAGTTGCAACGCATCATCATCGCCCGGCAACTGGCCGAGCGGGCCGGCGGTTGACGCCGGCGGGAAAGGGGAAGGACAGACCGCATGCTGCCCTTGGAAGGCGTTCGCGTTCTCGCCGTCGAGCAATACGGCGCCGGACCGTTCGGCACCATGTTCCTGGCCGATCAGGGGGCCGAGGTCATCAAGATCGAAACCCCGGCGACGCAGGGGGCGCCCGGCGGCGACTATGCGCGGACCCTTGGTCCCCATTTCCTGGACAATGGGGAAAGCCAGTTTTGGCATTCCTTCAACCGCAACAAGAAAAGCCTGACCCTGGATCTGGCAACCGAGGCGGGCCAAGAGGTCTTCCACGACCTGGTCAAGACCGCCGACGCGGTGGCCAGCAATTCGCGCGGCGACGTCGCCGAAAAACTGGGTCTGACCTATGACCGGTTGAAGGACGTGAACCCGAAAATCGTCTGTGCCCATCTGTCGGCCTATGGCCGGACGGGATCACGCCGCGATTGGCCCGGGTTCGATTTCCTGATGCAGGCCGAGGCCGGCCACTTCAGCGTCACCGGCGAACCGGACAGCCCGCCGACCCGCCTGGGCCTTTCGGTCGTCGACCTGTCCACGGGTCTGGGCCTGGCCTTCGGAGTCGCCGCCGGCGTGATCGGCGCCAGGGCCAGCGGCAAGGGCCAGGACCTGGATACCTCGCTGTTTCATATGGCCCATATGCTCAACTGTTACACGGCGACCTGGTATCTCAATTCCGGCCATGTCCAGGGGCGGACACCCCGTTCCGGCCACGCCTCTCTGGTGCCGTGTCAGTTGTACCGCACCAAGGACGGCTGGATTTACCTGATGTGCAACAAGGAAAAGTTTTGGCCGGCGCTTTGCGAGGCCATCGCCGAGCCCGATTGGGCCGAGGACCCGCGGTTTCGAACCTTCCGCGACCGCCTGGAAAATCGGGAATTGGTTCAGGAACTGCTCGACGAAGCCCTCAGCGAGAAAACCACGGCGGATTGGCTGGCGCTGTTTTCCGGCCGGGTCCCGGCGGCGCCGGTCCTCGACTTGGCCGAGGCGCTGGATAATCCCATCGTCGCCGAACAGGCCATGGTCCAGGATTTGGACCTTGCCGGGCACGGGACCCTGCGCCTGCTCGACACGCCGGTGCGCGGCGGCGAGAAGACCCCGGCGCGGCCGGCCTCGCCGTTGGGTGCCGATACGGAAGAAATCCTTGGCGATCTGGGCTATGACCGGGGGCGCCTTCAAGACCTCAGGAAAGCGGGAGTTATCTGAAATGGGGCAGACCATCGCCGAGAAGATCCTCGCCCGGGCGTCCGGTCAGGACCATGTCACGCCGGGGGAGATCATCACCTGCCAGGTGGACATGGCGATGATGCACGATAGCTCCGGCCCCCGCGCGGCGGGCAAGAAGCTGGATGAATTGGGCGCTCCGATTTGGGATTTGGACAAGCTGGTGGTGATCACCGACCACTACGTCAATGACATGACCGAGGCCAGCCAGGCGATCCAGGACCATTGCGACGTCTGGTGCCGGGACCACGGGGTGAAGCATTACATCAAGGACAAGGGAATCTGTCATATCGTACTGCCGGAATTCGGTCACATCCGGCCGGGCGATTTCTGCGTCGGCGCCGACAGCCATTCGACAACCGCCGGGGCCTTCGGCGCCTTCATGGTCGGCATCGGTGCGACGGAAATGACCGGTGTGCTGGTGACCGGTGAAATCTGGGTCCGGGTGCCGGAAAACGTCCGCCTGGAAATCACCGGCGCGCTCGGGCCCGGGGTTTCGGCCAAGGACGTGATCCTGAAGATCTGCGGCGATCATGGGATCATGGGGTTCAACTATCAACTGGTCGAATACTGCGGCGCCGCCGTCACCGCCATGTCGGCTCAGGACCGCATGACCTTGACCAACATGGCCGCCGAAATCGGCGCCAAGACGGGGATCATCGCGCCGGACGGCAAAACCCGTAACCTGCTGGCGGCCTGGGGCCAGCCTGACGTCGACATCGACGCCTGGCAGTCCGACGCGGACGCGGACTACGTCACGCGGCTGACCATCGATGGCGCGGGCCTGGCGCCGCAGGTGGCCGCCCCGTCCAGTCCGAAAAACGCCGATGATGTCGATGTCTATACCAACGTCCCGCTGGACCAGGCCTATCTCGGCGCCTGCACCGGCGCCAAGCTGGAAGACCTGCAAATGGCGGCCCAGGTGGTGAAGGGCAAGAAGGTCGCCGGCGGTACAAAATTCTATGTCGCGCCCTCGACCTATCGCATGCGGGACGAGGCCGCGGCCGACGGCACCCTGGCGATCCTGGAAGAAGCCGGCGCCGTGATCCTGCCGTCCGGCTGCGGCGGCTGCATCGGCATCGGCGATGCCCGGCTTGGTGACAACGCCACCGGTATCTCCTCGACCAATCGGAACTTCATCGGCCGCGCCGGCGAGGCGTCGTCGAAACTTTATTTGGCTTCGCCCTATACGGTGGCGGCGTCGGCCATCGCCGGGCGGATCGCCGACCCGCGCGACATGCTGGCCTGAGGAGATGGACATGATCTACAAAGGCAAGGCCTGGAAGTTCGGGGCCGATATCGACACCGACCAGATCGCGCCCAACCATGCCTACCGCCAGGCCGATCCGGAAGCGGGTTACGTTTTCTGCATGAAAAACCAGGACCCCACATTTGCCACCAGCGTGGCCGAGGGCGATATCTTCGTCGCCGGGGAAAACCTGGGCATCGGCTCAAGCCGGGAATGGGCGCCTTTCTACCTGCACAAATGCGGGATTCGCGTGGCGCTCGCGAAATCCTTCGCGCGGATTTTCTACCGCAACTGTTTCAACTTGGCCCTGCCGGCCCTGGTCTGCGCCGAAACGGACAAGATTTCCAAGGGCGACGAACTGGAAATCGACGCGGTGAGAGGCCAGGTCCGCAACCTGACCACCGGCGAAGCCTATGCCTGTGACACGGTGCCCGAACACCTGATGACCATGGTCGCCGACGGCGGCCTGATGGCGCATTTGAAAAAGAAGCTGAAGAAGGCGGGATAAGAACATGAGCGAGACCAAAACCATCGGCCCGGAAGCCCTGCGCGAGGCGATCCTCGCGGGCAGTGAACTGGCGATCCTGGACCTGCGCGAACTGGGCGTGTTCGGCGACGGGCATTTGCTGTTCGCCGTCAATCTGCCGCTGAGCCACCTGGAGGCGCGGATCGACGATTTCGTGCCGCGCAAGACGACACCCATCGTGCTCTGTTCCGAGGGCGAGACGGATGCGCATCTGACGGACCTGGGCGCGATACGACTGGCCGACTGGGGCTATGCGGACGTGGCGGTCCTCGAAGGCGGCCTGAAAGGCTGGGAAGCTGCCGGGTTCGAAGTGTTTTCCGGCGTCAACGTGCCGTCCAAGGCCTTCGGTGAATTCGTCGAGCATACCTACGATACGCCACGCCTGCCGCCGGAGGACGTCAAGGCGATGATGGATGCGGGCGAGAACATGGTCGTCTTGGACAGCCGGCCGTGGGACGAATACCACAACATGAACATCCCCACCGGCGTCGACGTGCCGGGGGCCGAACTGGCCTATCGCGTTCATGACCTGGCGCCTGACCCGAACACCACGGTGGTCGTCAATTGCGCCGGGCGGACGCGCTCGATCATCGGCGCCCAATCCCTGATCAATGCCGGGATTCCCAATCGTGTCGTGGCGCTGGAAAACGGGACCATGGGCTGGCACCTGGCCGGTTTCGATCTGGAATACGGGCAGCACCGCCGCTTCGCCGACCTGACCGACGAGGGCCATGCCAAGGCCCGGGCCATCGCCGAAAAGGTCGCGGCCCGGTTCGGCGTGCCGACCTGCACGCATGACCAATTGGCGGCTTGGCGGGCCGAGGCGGGTCGCACGACCTATGTCCTGGACGTCCGCAATCCCGAGGAATTCGAGGCCGGCCATGTCGCCGGCAGCCGGCACGCGCCGGGCGGCCAATTGGTTCAGGCCTGGGACCGGTACATCGCGGTCCTGGGCGCCCGGATCGTCCTGACCGACGACGACGGGGTGCGCGCGACCATGACCGCCAGTTGGCTGATCCAGATGGGCTGGCCCGAGGTCTATGTCCTGGACCGGGCGCTGGAGGCCGAGGCACTGGCCGCCGGACCGTACCGGCCTCTGGTCCATGGGTTGGATGCGATCGAAGTCGCCACGGTGGGACCTGACGGCCTGGACGGCGACGGCGTCGTGGTCATCGATCTGGCCGACAGCCTGACCTATCGCGACGGGCATATCCCCGGTGCCTGGTTCGCCGTGCGCGCCCGTCTGGCCGACGGCACCAAGAAAATCCCCGATGCCCGGTTGACGGTCCTGACCTCGCCGGACGGCGTGCTCGCCAAACTGGCGGCGCCAGAGGTCGCGGCCCTGGGCCGTGACGTCGCGGTCCTGGCGGGCGGCACCGCCGCCTGGGTCCACGCCGGCCAGCCGATGGAAAAGGGCTTCACCAACATGGCCGACGAAACCAACGATGTCTGGTATCGCCCCTACGACATGGACGACGCCCAGGAAGGCGCCATGAAGCAGTACCTCAGTTGGGAGATCAACCTGGTCAATCAGTTGGACAGGGACGGCACCACCCGGTTCCGCGCCTTTCCCGACTGACCGGCATCTATTCTCCCTGCCCGGCAGCCCGACAAGACCCGAGAAACGGAGCACCGCCCATGAAATTCGTCGTCATGGAAAACGACGGCATCGGCCCGGAAATCATGGCCGCGACCCTGCCGGTCCTGCGGCGTCTCAATGACGCCCTTGGCCTGGGAATCGAATTGCAGCATTGCCTGGGTGGTCTCAAGGCCTGGGAACAGATCGGTGAGACCGTGCCCCAGGCGACGCGCGACGCCTGTGACGCGGCCGACGGCGTGATCGTTGGCCCGGTCGGGACCTATGAATACCCGGACGAAGCCAGGCAGGCGACCAACCCCAACCGCTTCATGCGCACGCATTTCGACCTGTTCGCCAATGTCCGGCCGGCCAAGACCCGTCCCGGCGTGCCGGCCAGGGTCGATCACATGGACCTGGTCATCGTTCGCGAAAACACCGAGGGCTTCTATGCCGACCGCAACATGTTTCAGGGTTCGGGCGAATTCATGCCGACCGAGGACGTGGCCTTGAGTGTGCGCAAGATCACCCGCCAAGGGTCGGAGCGGATCGCCCGCCATGCCTTTCAGACGGCCCAGGAGCGGCGCAAGAAGGTTTGCATGGTGCATAAGGCCAACGTACTGAAAATGACCGACGGTCTGTTCCGCGACACGGTCGCCGTCGTGGGCCGGGAGTTTCCCGGGGTCGAGCTGGAAGAACTGATCGTCGACGCGGCGACGGCGCATTTGGTCCGCCGGCCGGAGGATTTCGACGTCATCGTCACGACCAACGCCTTTGGGGATATCCTGTCGGATCTCTGTTCCGAGCTGTCGGGCAGTCTTGGCCTTGCCGGGTCGATCAACGCCGGCGCCGGTCAGGTCATGGCCCAGGCCCAGCACGGTTCGGCGCCGGATATCGCCGGCCAGGGCAAGTCCAACCCCACGGCCCTGTTGCTGTCGACCGGGATGCTTCTGGAAGAACTGGGCCGGCGCACGTCGCGCAACGATCTGGCCCAAGCCGCGGGCAAGCTCTATGCCGCGGTGGATGGCGTCTTGGCCGACCCGGTCAATCACACGCCGGACCTGGGCGGCGGGAACACGACCGATGGCTTCGGCCGCGCCGTTCTGGGCGCGCTCGATCTGGATTAGAACCTGAAACAGGGGAGGGAGCAGGTGGGTTCCGAACGCATTGCCATTTTCGGCGCCGGCGCCGTGGGCGCTCATGTGGGCGGGTATCTTTGCCGCGAGGGGGCGAATGTCACGCTGATCGATCCCTGGGCCGATCACGTCAACAAAATGAACGCGGACGGCCTGAAGCTGACGGGTTTGACCGAGGCGGAGTGCTTCACGGTCCGGCCCAAGGCCGTGTTGCTCGACGATCTGCCCGCCCCCGGCGACATCGGCCCATTCGACATCGTCTTCATCTGCACCAAATCGGCGCAGACCAAACAGGCGGCGCGGACCATGTTGCCCCATCTGGCGGCGCCCGACGGCTTCATGGTCAGTCTGCAGAATTCGATCAATGAGCCGACCATCGCCGAGGTCGCCGCGCCTGAGCGGACGGTCGGCTGCATCGCCTCGCAGATATCAGTTTCCATGTGGGAAGCCGGCGCCGTGCGTCGCAACGTCAAGCTCGGTGGCGACGAGCACACGGTGTTTCGGGTCGGCGAACTGGACGGTCGGGTGACCGAGCGGGTGCGGCGGGTGGCCGAGTTGCTGTCCACGGTCGACAGCGCCAAGGTCACGGCAACCCTGATGGGCGAGCGTTGGTCCAAGCTTTGCACAAACTGCCTGCGCAACCCGGTGTCCGCCGCCACCGGCCTGGCGACCAACGATTGCGACCGGGACGACGCCCTGCGCGGTCTGGCGATCCGCCTGGGCGCCGAAGCCGTCGCCGTGGCTCGGGCCGAGGGCCATACCCTGAACCGGATTTCGAAGATCGATCCGGACCTGCTTTACGCGGCCGGACAGGGAGATGCCGCCGCCTTCAAGGCTTGCGAAGACATATTGCTGGCCGGGGCGGAACGGCGCTCGGACTTGCAACGCCCGTCCATGGCCCAGGACATCGGCAAGGGCCTGAAGACCGAAATCGACCATATCAACGGCCTGGTCGTCCGGGTCGGCACGACACACGGCATCCCGACGCCGGCCAACGCGGCGATCGTCGAGGTCGTCAAACGGATCGAGGCGGGGGAGATCGCGCCCTCACCGGCGGCCGTGCAGGGCATTTGAGCGGTGCGGCCAAACGAGGGGGGTGGGCGGAGCGTTCGGCGCCTGCTCAAACGCGTTTCACGGATTCCGAAATGTCGCGGGCGATGGCGGCGTCTTCGGCGTCGGCATCGAAGGCCAGGGTGATGGCGCGGGAGACTTCGGGCATCAACTCCAGGTCCCGCCGGTTGGGCTCCAACGGACTTTTCAGCATGCGGGCGACGACGTCGTTCATCGACTGACAGAGCGCCGATACGTGCGAATAGCGGCTGCCCTCCAGGCGGCCTTTGATATCGCTGACCGTTTCCGACAGCTTACCCAGATCCGATTGCACCGAGTCTTGGGTTGCCCGGCCATCGACATACTTGGGCATCAGTTGATCGACCAGATAGGAGACCTGGAAGGCGTACCGTTCGATGCATCGGTTGTTGATCTCGCTTTGCGTCGAGTTGACCGCGTTCATATAATCCGCCAGGGACCCGCCCTGGGTCAGGAACTTCAACGGGTTGGGGGCGTCGATCTTGGGCACGTCCTGGGTCCCTTCGCGAACCTCGTTGCGCCGGTTCGGGCCGATGTAGTCGCTGGTCACGACGAAGGGCTTGCGTCGGTTGGTCAGTTTCAGGATGCGGTCCATGACCTTGCCGGACGACACCGGTTTGGTCAGGATTTCATCGACGCCGCAGGCAATCGCCTTCTGAACCTTCTCAAGGTCCGGATTGTTGATCAAGGCGACGATGACGACGAAGGGATTGTCGCCGACTTCGGCATGGCGGATGCCGCGTACCAGATCGTAAAAGCTCACACCGGGCAGGCTGGTGTCGCTGACCATCAGATCGACCGCGTTCTTTTCCACCATGGATTTGATGGAAACGAGGTCGTCCGTATGGGGCACCGAGGGGAACCCCATCTGACCCAGTTGGGAATTCAGGCTGACCCGCAAATCCCGATTGGGGTCGCCAATCACCATCCTGACGTTTTGAAAACTCCCTGCCATTCGAGCTCCGTCGTTCGGTTTTGGACCAAGTCCGCACACGACTTGGACCGAGGATAGCGGATGTGGTGACGGGACAAAACCCGGTGTCCCGAGAAATTTGTTGCGACGAATGACGGAGAAGGCCGGGCTTCCTGCGCCGCTTTCGCCGCCGGCACGGGGCGCCTTCCGGAAAATCCCGGCTGCGTCAGCGTCGTTCCAGCACGCGGCGGGCGCGGCGGGCGATGGACTGGTTGACCATTTTGCCGTCCACGCGGGCCGTGCCCAGGGGGTCGGCGGCGACGGCGGCCAGCACACGTTCGGCCCAGTCGACCTCCTCGGCCGACGGTTGGAACGCCGCATGGATCAGGGGAATTTGCTGGGCGTCGTAGGACGCCTTTCCGGTGAACCCCATGGCCGCGATGCGCGCTGCCTCGCCCTTCAAGCCGGCCTCGTCCGACGGGTCGAACCAGACACCGTCCATGGCGTCGATCTCGGCTTCGCGAGCGGCCAGGACCGTGGCGCCCCGGGCCGAGGCCAGAGCATCCCAGCCCAGGTCCGATCCGATGGAGGCGGAGTAATCGGCGGTGCCAAGGAACAGGCAGGTCACTTGCGGGCCGTCCAGCCCCTTCGTCGCGCAAGCGATGTCGCGAGCGTTGCGGATGCCTTGTGGATTCTCGATCAGGACGACCAGCTCCAGATGCGGATGTTTCGGCATCATCAGGTCGTTGACCCAGCGAACTTCTTCCGCATGTTCGATCTTGGGTAGGATCAGGCCGTCCGGCGGCGTGTCGCAGTCGATCACCGCGAGCAGGTCGCGGAGGCCGTCCTCGGTCCGAGGATGGTTGGTCCGCAACAGGCGCAGTGGGTCCGTGTTCGCTCGGTCGCCCGTGTAAAGGGGTAGCACCGCCTGCCGGGCTTCCATCCGCCTGGTGGGGACCGTGCCGTCTTCCAGGTCGAAGACGATCATGTCGGCACCGGAGGTCAGGGCTTCGTCCCAACGTTCGGTGCTGAGGGCGGGATAGAACAGGACGCTTCGGCGAAGGGGCATGGGGCGGCCTTTCGGAAGATTGCGGTCTTGCCTTGCCGCCCGGCGCTACTGCGCGGCCTGGGCCGCCGGCACGGTCAGATCGCGGCAGTCGGCTAGGTTGTCGACCGCCCAAATCGCCGCCAAAAGGCTTTTCGTCGCGGCGTCGCCCAGGACCGGCTCGGCCAATTCGCGGTACTTGTCGGCCAGTTCATCGTCCGTCAGCGGCGCGTCGGGATCGCCTTTGCGGGTGGGTGAGAAATGGTTGAGAACGCGCCCGTCCGTGGTCTCAATCTCGACCCGGGCCGACCGCTTGTTCGGGAACGCGGCCTGCAAATCCGCCGCGGTGGCGAGATCGACCTTGTCGATCACGCCGCGCACCGCCGGGTCGTCCAAACGGTCCGGGGTGAAGGCCGCCATGCGCACGGCGCCCCAGCAGAGCGCGGCGGCGCAGCAATAGGCAAGGGAGAATTTCGCCTCATAGGGGGTTTTCGGGTCCTTGGAGCCACAGATTTCCTCGGCCTTCTGATAGCTTTCGACACTGATCCGGGCGACGTTCTCCGGCGTTAGGTCGTGTTCGACGGCGAGCGCCAAGACCCCGTCGATCGCCGCGTGGGCATGGCCGCAAGCGGCGTGGTTCTTGGTCGTGGTCAACAGGGTCAGATACTCCCGGCCGAGGGTCTTCGCCTGCGCGGCCCAGTCGGGGGGCGTCTCGGTCATGCCGTTGCGGCACATGGCCATGCCGAAGCCGCGCTCGCCTTCCAGGATGTCCGGCGCGCCGGTCACGCCCTGTTCCGC
>JANQIJ010000266.1 GCA_028282185.1 Rhodospirillales bacterium | reverse complement strand
ACGGCGCTCGAAACATCGATGCGCGCCGTCGCCGGGTCCTTGATCTGGCGGGCTTGGGTGGTCATGCCCAGCAACCGGCGCGCCTGCTGTCCGGCGGCGAGCAACAACGCCTGGCCTTGGCCCGCGCCTTGGCTCTGGAACCGGACGTGTTGTTCATGGACGAAGCGACGGCCAACCTGGACCCGACCTCGACGCTCAGGATCGAGGAAATCGTCACCGCCGCCCGCGACCGGGGAACCAAGGTGGTTTTCGTCACCCACGACATCGGCCAGGCCCGGCGCCTGGCCGAAGACGTCGTCTTCATGCATCGCGGCCGCGTCTTGGAACACAGCCCGGCCGAATGCTTCTTCAATCGGCCCACGGTGGCCGAAGCCGGCGACTACATGGCCGGCAAGCTGATCATCTGATCCCATCGCTCGAGACCTGGAAACCGATACCCTGGAGGAGATCCAAGCCATGTTCACCATCAAAACCGTCCATCATCGCCAAGGCGGACTGGCCGCGCTGCCCGCTGTCTTGCTGGCCGCCGCCTTGTTTCTGTGCGCGCCGGGTCTGGGCCTGGCCGGCGACAAGTCGATCATCCTGCAGTCGACGACCTCGACCCAAAATTCGGGGCTTTATGATTTCTTGCTGCCGAAGTTCGAAAAGGCCAGCGGCATCAAAGTACGGGTCGTCGCCGTCGGCACCGGGCAGGCGATCAAGAACGCCAAGAACGGCGACGGCGACGTGCTTTTGGTTCATGCCAAGCAGGCGGAGGAGGACTTTGTCGCCGCCGGCTACGGCGTCAAACGATTCGACGTGATGTACAACGATTTCGTCATCGTCGGTCCGGCCGCGGATCCGGCCGGCATCTCCGGGATGATGAGCGCGGCCGAGGCCATGGCAAAGATCGCCGGCAGCGGCGCTTTGTTCGCGTCGCGCGGCGACAATTCGGGCACCCATAAGAAAGAGCGCGTCCTGTGGCGTGCCGCCGCGACCGACCCGGCTCAGGCCAGCGGCCGTTGGTATCGGGAAACCGGGCAGGGCATGGGCGCCACCCTGAACGTCGCCCGCGGCATGGGCGCCTATACCCTGACCGACCGGGGCACCTGGATCAGCTTCAAGAACAAGGGCGATTTCAAGATCCATGTCCAAGGCGACAAGGCCCTGTTCAATCAGTACGGCGTGATCCTTGTCAATCCCGAGAAACACCCCCGGGTCAAGGCCGCCGAAGGTCAGGCCTTCATCGACTGGATTCTGTCGCGCGAAGGGCAGAACGCCATCGCCGCCTATAAGCTGGGCGGCCTGCAACTGTTCTTTCCCAACGGCCGGATGATGTAGCCCGCAGCCATCGGCCCGGACGGGCGAGCCGGGCCGGATCGCTCGGCTTTTGCGGTCACGGGTTGGCGCGAAGCCGCCGTCGCGGGGCTCGGGTTTCGGATTGATCGGTTTTGCGCAAAGGCGTCGTCGCGATCTGTCCGGATCGCTCGGGGTTTGCGTTAGGTCCCATTGAATTGCACGCGGCCCAGGCCCTCGGTCCGGTAGCCGCCGAGCGCCTGCGCCCGTTTGGCGAAGCGCGGCCCCCGACAGAACTCCAGGAACGCCTGAAACGGCGGTTCGAACCAGGCGTGGCGATCGACCAACAGATCGAACCGTTCGTCGACCACCGGCCGGAAGCCCAGATTCCATTGCTCGGCCAGTCCGGCGAGACCCAGGGCCGCGTCTGCCCGGCCCTCGGCCACGGCCTGGGCGGCGTCGGTTTCGGTCAGCATGGGATCGGTCATTTCCATGTCGTCGGCGCACAGGCCCGCCCGGTCCAGAAGAAGGCGTAACAAGGTCTGCGATCCGGCGCCGTCCTGGCGCGGGGCGATGCGCCGACCGGCCAGGTCGCGCGGTCCGGCGATCGCGGTTTCGTCCGCGCGGACGATCAGGCCGCGGCTGCGCCAGGCGAATTCGACCAAGACCACCGGCGTATGCGCGAACCGCGTGGCGACGGTGTCGATGTTCCAGGTATCCGACCCTGGATCATAGATGTGCAGGCCCGTGGCCAGGCCCTCGCCCTGGGCGAAACGGTCCAGGCCGTCTTCGGACCCGTCGAAGAACGTCGCCAAGCCCGAACGGCTTTCGCGCAGCGCCCATTCGAGCAGTGGGTCGTGAGACCCCAAAAATACCTTGGGCCGGGCCGGCACGGGCATGGCCGGGGCGGCGGCGGCGGTAGCGTTTTCCGCCGGGCCGGCCATGGCGCCGGCAACCCAGGCCTCGACCTCGTCCCGCGGGAACAGCAGCTTGCCCATGGCCCGCGAACAGGGAATTTCGCCCTTTGCCGCCATGTCGTAGACCTTGCGCTGTTTGATCCGCAGCAGGTCCGCCAGTTCCTTGGTGGTCAGATATTCGGTCATCGGCAAAATGTCGCGGAATGCGGCAGAACTTACAAGCCCCGGTCCCGGCCCCGCCGCATCGGCGCGACAGCCAACGTGGGCCGTTTTTGATCGACGTCAAGGTGGAATGGGTCGATTTGCGGTGTCATGGGACCGTCAAGATCGACGAATCCGGGCGGGCGCCCGTGTTCGGATGGGATCAACTCGCGGGGGTAACGAGGCAGCATGGACCTAGCCACCTTAATCGGTCTGATCGCCGGGCTGGCGGTCGTCGGTTTGGCGATCGCCACCGGCTCGGACATGGGCGTATTTCTCAACCTGCCGGGCCTGCTGATCGTCATCGGCGGCGCCATGGCGGCGACGCTGATCAAGTTTCCTCTGAGCAGCGTGTCCCAGGCCTTCGTCGTCGCCGTCAAGTCGGCCTTCCTGAACAAGACGGAGGACCCCCACAAACTGGTCGATGCCTTCGTCGAGATGGCCCGCGCGACGCGCGGCAAGACTTTGCTGGCGCTTGAGGACTATACCGCGCCCAACGAGTTTTTCGGCCGCGGCCTGCGGCTTTGCATCGACGGTTATGAACCGGACTTGTTGCGTAAGGTTTTGAAGATCGAAATGGACGCCTCGATCCGCCACCACGAGGTCGGCGAACGGATTTTCCGCGCCTTGGGTGAATCGGCGCCGGCCTTCGGCATGATCGGTACCCTGGTCGGGCTGGTGCAGATGCTGGCCAACATGAAGGACCCGCAGTCCATCGGACCGGCCATGGCCGTGGCGCTGTTGACCACCCTTTACGGGGCGATGATCGCCAACCTGATCTGCCTGCCGATCGCAGACAAGCTGGAAACGCGCCGCGACGAGGAGGCCGAAAGCAAGTCGCTGATGATCGAGGGCGTTCTCGGCCTGCAGCGCAGCGAACATCCGCAAATCCTGGCCGACATCCTCAATTCGTTCCTGGAGGCGGCGGAGGCGCCCGTCGGAGGTGATGGCAAGGGAACGGATCGCGACCAGCCCGACGGCAAGAAACCGGACGGCAAGGCTCCCGCCGGCTGATCCCGCCGGTGACGTGAACGGAAGGAGCGCGACGGACGATGGCAAGGAAAGCGAAAGGCGGAACGCCCGGTTGGGTCGTGACCTTCGCCGACATGATGACGCTGTTGCTCTGCCTGTTCGTCCTCATGCTCGCCGCCTCGACGACCAATCAGGAAAAGTACGCGGCCCTTGCCGAACACCTGCAAGCGTCGTTCGGCGCCCGCTGGCTGCTCAGCCTGGACACCCGCGCGCCCTATCACGGCCCGCCGATGTTCGAGAAAGAACAGGGCACCCAGGGCACCAGCGAACAGCGCGCGGCGGTCAAAAGCGATCAGCTCGCCGACGGCTCGGGCCCGTTGAGCGAGGCCGCCGACCCCGCCGCGCCGACCGCCCCGATGGGTGCGACGATGCCCGGACAGTTGACCGCCGATCCGGCGAAACGGGCGGGCGCGCCCGGTGACCCGGTTCTCGAAATCGACCCTTCGATGCCGCAACTGACGGCCGCCGACATCGCCCATCTCAAGGCGCTCGACACCCATCGCAAGCTGGTCGACGCGCTGAGCGCGGAAATCAAGGAAGGCCTGCTGACGGCGCGGGTCGAGAACGCGTCGGTGGTCATCAGCCTGCCGGACCGGGCGGCGTTTCCCGTCGCTTCGGCCGAACTGACGGAACAATCGCTTGAGCCGCTTGAGCGCATCGCCGCGATCATCGCCCAAACGGACGGCATCATCCGTGTCGGCGGGCATACCGACGACAAACCGATCTCCACCGTGCAGTTCCGATCAAACTGGGATCTGTCGGCGGCGCGCGCCGCTTCGGTGGTCGAACTGTTGCTGAGA
>JANQIJ010000234.1 GCA_028282185.1 Rhodospirillales bacterium | reverse complement strand
TAGGCTGCTTCGTCACTGGCCAAGTAGATCGCGGCGGCGGCGATTTCCTCGGACGTTCCCATGCGCGCGGCGGGAATACCGCCCATGATGGCGTCCTTCTGCGCATCGGTCAGGCCTTCGGTCATCGCGGTCGTGATGAACCCGGGGGCGATGCAGTTTACCGTGATCCCCCGGGCCGCCACTTCCTGGGCCAAGGACTTGGTCATGCCGATCATCCCCGCCTTCGACGCGGCGTAGTTGACTTGTCCGGCGTTGCCGGTAACGCCGACGATCGAGGTAATGCCGATGATCCGCCCCGCGCGGGCCTTCATCATACCGCGCAGAACCGATCGCGACAGGCGGAACGCGGCTGTCAAATTGACATCGAGGACGGCCTGCCAGTCCTCGTCCTTCATCCGCATCATCAAGGTGTCGCGGGTCAGACCGGCGTTGTTGATGAGGATCCCGACGCCGTCGCCCAGCGCCGCTTCGGCGTCGGCGACCAGCTTGTCCGGGCCTTCGGCCGTCGACAAGTCGGCGGGGACGACATGGGCGGCCGCGCCCAATTCGGCGGCCAGCGGCTCCAACGCCTCGATCCGGCGACCGGAAAGCGCGACCCGGGCGCCGGCGCCGTGCAACGCCCGGGCGATGGCGCCGCCGATCCCGCCCGACGCACCGGTGACCAAGGCGGTTTTTCCCGAAAGATCGAACATGCGTGTTGTTCCTCCCTGAAACTAAAGACCCGAGCGTTTACAGAGACCCGAGAAAGGCCTCGACTTCATCCGGCGTGCCGACGTTTTGCGTCGAAAGCTCCCGGTCGATGCGCCGGACCAGACCGGACAGAACCTTGCCGGAGCCGACCTCGACGAGATCGGCGATCCCCTGGGCCTTCAAGGTGCCGACGCATTCGCGCCAGCGGACCATGCCGGTGACCTGATCGACCAGGAGGCGGTGAATTTCCGCCGGGTCCTCGACGGGCGCGGCGGTCACGTTGGCGATCACCGGCACCGCCGGGGCGTTGATCGTGACCGTGCCCAGCGCCGCATCCATGGCGTCCGCCGCCGGCTGCATCAGGGCACAGTGGAACGGCGCGGAGACCGGCAGCAGGACCGCCCGCTTGGCCCCCGCCTCCTTGGCCAGGTCGATGGCCCGCTCGACCGCGCCGGCCGAGCCGGAAACAACGATCTGGCCAGGGGCGTTGTCGTTGCCGGGCTGGCAGACTTCTCCCGCCGGACCGCCTTCGGCGGCCTCGACCGCGACTTTTTCAACGGCATCCATTTCAAGGCCCATCAGGGCGGCCATGGCGCCCTGACCGACGGGCACGGCTTTCTGCATTTCTGTACCGCGGGTTTTCAACAATCGCGCCGTATCCGCCAAGGAGAAGGTCCCCGCCGCCGCATGGGCGGAATACTCGCCCAGCGAATGACCGGCGACGAAGGCGACCTTCTGCGCCAGATCGAACCCGCCTTCGGCGCGCAGCACGGCGAGCACCGCCAAACTGGCGGTCATGATCGCCGGTTGGGCGTTCTCGGTCAGCGTCAGATCGTCTTCCGGTCCCTCGAACATCAGCTTCGACAGGTTTTGTTTCAGGGTCTCGTCCACTTCTTCGTGGACTTCGCGCGCAGCGGCAAAGGCATCGAACAGGGCCTTGCCCATGCCGACGGTCTGAGATCCCTGTCCGGGAAAGATCAGCGCAGGTGCCATGGCGACGGTTGCTCCCACTGGGCCAATTGTTTTTCATCGAGATTGAAGGGCCGAGAGGTATCACCGTCGGCCGGGCATCTGTCAAGCGCGGAAGCACCCAGGGCGTGCGTTCAAGCGCCGCCGCCCTGTCGGTAGATATCGCGCAGGCGCGCCTTTTCCACCAATCGTCGTTTCAGGATATCGGGCACGTCCAGACCGTCCGCTTCACGCTCCTGCACCCAATCCTCGATCGAGCGTGGCAGCAAGCGGTCGATTTCCTGCAACTTGGCGAGCGCCGCCGCGGCTTCGGGGCTGAGATCCCCGCCCTCCCCCGCGTCCCCGCGCCTGTCGTCCATCGTCGCAGTCCCCCAAATTCGAGCATCCGGTTCCGATCGATCAGGCTTCAGACTAACGATTGGGCGGCGGCGCCTCAACCGCCCGGAAGCCGGGCCCTGCGCGTGTCTTCGACGGTCCGCACCGCGCTTGCTTCGGCGGGTCAAATGTGTATAGTGCGCCGCTTCGGCAGCGTCGGTCCCACGATGGGGCACCGCCGTCGATCTCCTTGCCGGAAGGGTTTTGCGCCTTGTCCGGCTATGCCCCGATGGTCGGGGCTGAGATAAGCCAAAGGGAGCTTACATTGCCGTACTACGAGAGCGTGTTTATCGCGCGGCCCGACGTGTCGTCCGCACAGGTCGACGGTCTGACCGAAACCTTTGAAAAAGCCATCACCGCCGGCGGCGGCAGCGTCCAGAAGAAAGAGTACTGGGGCCTGCGCACGCTTGCCTATCGCATCAAAAAGAACCGCAAGGGTCACTACATGTTGATGAACATCGACGCGCCGGCCGACGCCGTCGCCGAGATGGAACGGCAAATGCGCATCAATGAAGACGTCATGCGCCACCTGACCCTGCGCGTCGACGAGCTTGAGGAAGGCCCGTCGATGATCATTCAGAACAAGGACCGCGACGATCGGCCGCGGCGCGGCGGCCCCCGCGGCGACCGGGGTCCGCGTGGCGACCGTGGCGATCGCGGCGATCGCGGGCCGCGCGGCGACCGGGAGCACGGTGGCGCCACCGCCCAGGCCAATGCCGACGACGCCAAGCCCGCCCAGAACGCCTCTGGCGCCGCCAAGGGTGACGACGCGACAGGAGACGAAGCATGAGACCCGCATCTGGAAGTGCCGGCGGTCGGGGTGCCCGGCCCGTGTTCAACCGGCGGCGCAAGAGCTGTCCCTTTGCCGGGCCGAACGCGCCAAAGATCGATTACAAGGACACGCGCCTGTTGGGCCGCTTCGTGTCTGAGCGGGGCAAGATCGTGCCGTCGCGGATCACCGCGGTTTCGAACAAGAAACAGCGTGAACTGTCCAAGGCGATCAAGCGGGCGCGGTTCTTGGCGCTGCTGCCTTACGTGGTCAAGTAAGCGAGAAGGGTTTCCGCCCCCACGGGCGGGATCACGCCATGGGACGAACCACCCTGATTTCCGTCGCCGCCGGGCTGTTGAGCCTGATGGCGGCGCTGCCGGCGTTGACCGGGCAGCCAAGCGGCTTCCTGCTGTTCTATATCGCGGGATTGCCGATCTATCTGGCGGGCCTGGCCTTGGGGCCGGCGGCGGGGACCATCGCGTCGTTGAGCGGCTTCGTCGCCGCGACAGTGATGGGCGGGGCCCTGCTTTCGGCGGTCTATGCCCTGATTCATCTGGTGCCGGCCTGGGCCGTCGTGCGTCAGGCAATGATGCAGCGGACGACGCCGGACGGGTCAACCGGATGGTATCCGCCTGGGTCGATCCTGGCCTCGTTGGCGGCCATGGCGGGGACGCTGATCGCGCTCGCCGGGTTCGCCCTGATGGCCGAGGGAACCGGGATGTCGCAGGTCATATCCGAACGCCTGTCGCAGGTTCTTGGCGGCATCATGCCGGACCTGCCCGAAGCCCAACGCAACGAATTGGTCCGGGTCTACGGCCCATTGATGCCGGCCTCCGCCGGGTCGTCTTGGGTCATCATGGCGGTGGTCTCCGGCGTCATCGCCCAAGGGCTGTTGACCCGGTTCGGCAAGAACCTGCGGCCGAGGCCCGCCTATTCGCAGATCACCCTGCCGGATTGGCTGTCTTGGGCCATGGTCGGCGCCGCCCTTGTGTCGTTGGTGTTTTCCGGCGAGCTCGGCTTCCTGGCGCGAAATCTGACCCTGGTCCTGGCCGTGCCGTTCTTGCTCTTGGGCCTGGCCGTCGCCCATCAATGGGCGCGCAGCCGCGGCCACGCGACCCTGATCCTCGTGACCCTCTATTTCTTTCTGTTTCTCACCGGCTGGGCCGGCCTGATGGTCGTCGCCGGTGTCGGCGTCGTCGAACAATGGGCCGGGTTGCGGCATCGCTTCGGCGGCCAAACCAACACCGCGTCCGGCGGCGGCACGCCGGACGACGATTAACCTGATTTATAATGTAGGAGAGATCGCCATGGACGTGATCCTGTTGGAACGTATCGAAAAACTGGGCCAGATGGGCGACGTGGTCAGCGTCAAGCCCGGCTATGCCCGGAATTTCCTGTTGCCGAAGAAGAAGGCCCTGCGCGCGACGGACGAAAACAAGCGCGTGTTCGAGGCCCAGAAAGCGCAACTCGAAGCCCAGAACCTGGAAAACCGCAAGGAAGCCGAAGACATCGGCGGCCGCATGGACGGCGAAAAGATCATCCTTATTCGCCAGGCCGGCGAAGGCGGGCAACTCTACGGTTCGGTCAATGCCCGCGACGTCGCCGGCGCCCTGACCGACGCCGGGTTCACCGTGGGCCGCAATCAGGTCGAACTGGCCAAACCGATCAAGGCCTTGGGCCTGCACGACGTCACCGTGCGCCTGCATCCGGAAGTTTCCGTGACCGTTTCGGCCAATGTCGCCCGCTCGGAAGAAGAGGCCCAGACCCAAGCCGAAACAGGCCAAGCCGTGGTCGGCGGACCCGATGACGGGGACGACACCGACGCCACGGAAATAGCCCAGCAGGCCGCCGAGGCCATCGCCGCCCAGGCGGAAGAAGTGTTCGAAGCCGACGTCGCGGAGGAAGCCGTCGCGGATGCGGCCGCCGAGGTCGAGGCGGAAGCCGCCGCCGAGGAAGCCGCTCAGGCCGAGGCAACGGCCAAGGCCGAATTGGAAGCCCGGGCCAAGGAAGCCGAGGCCCAAGAGGCCGAGACCGGGGAAGCCGATGTCAAGGCCGCCGCCGATGCGGCGACCGAAGACGAGGACGCGAAGGCCGGAGAATCGACGTAACCCTTCCCGCATTGGAACGGACCAGGGCGGCCCGAAGGCCGCCCTTTTTCGTGACGTCGCCACCGCGCCTGCCGCGAATCGACGGCGAGAATCGTCCACAAACCGTCCTCATATCCACAAACCGACCGAAAGGTATGTAATTGCTCCCCGGTGCAGTGCCTTATCCAGAGCACGGGCCGGGTACCCGCCCTACCGCTGGGGCCGGCGATACCGTATGAGAGGGGGATGACGACAACGACGACCGAACCGCCCGGCGAAACCCCGCCCGACACCGAACCGCCGCCCGCGGGCCTGGATCCCATCCACGACGAAGGCGAGATGCCGGCGCCGGCCCAAGAGCCGGATGCGGCCTCCTTGGCCGGGTTCCGGTCCCTGCCCCACAACCTGGAAGCGGAAAAGGCATTGTTGGGCGCCCTCTTGGTCAACAACAGGGCGTTCGAACAGGTCGCCGAGTTTCTGCGCCCGGAATATTTCGCCGTCGAACAGCATGCCCGGGTGTTCGCTGCGGCAGAAAAGCTCATCGAACACGGGCAGATCGCCGACCCGGTGACCCTGAAGCGGTTCTTCGAGAGCGACAACACGCTTTCCGACATCGGTGGGCCGGCCTATCTGGCGGATTTGGCGGCGTCCGCCGTAACGGTGATCAACGCCCGCGAATACGGACGCATCGTCTACGACCTGCACCTCAAGCGCGAATTGATCACGCTCGGCGAGGACGTGGTCAACGGCGCCTACGGCGGCGAGGTCGACGAAACCGCGACGGACCAGATCGAGCGCGCGGAACAGGCGCTCTATGACCTGGCGACTTCGGGCAACTACGAAGGCGGGTTCAAGGATTTCAAAAGCTCGGTCGTCGCCGCCATCCAGATGGCCGAGGCGGCCCACAAGCGGGACGGCGGCCTGGCCGGCGTGGCGACGGACTTCCTTGATCTCGACGCGCTGTTGGGCGGGCTGCATTCCTCGGACCTGATCATCCTGGCCGGCCGGCCATCCATGGGCAAGACGGCCTTGGCCACCAACATTGCCTTCAACGCGGCGCATGATTATTCGCGTTCCGCAGGGGCCGAGGGCGCTGTGGTCGGGTTCTTTTCCCTGGAAATGTCGGCCGAGCAGTTGGCCAGCCGCATTTTGTCGGAGCAATCGGAACTGTCGTCCGACCGCATCCGCAAGGGTCAACTGGAGAATGAGGAATTCGTTCGCCTGGTCAATGCGTCCAACACCCTGCACGACATTCCGCTCTACATCGACGACACCCCGGCCTTGACCGTTTCGGCGCTCAGGACCCGGGCCCGGCGTTTGAAGCGCAAGCACAACCTGGGCCTGATCGTCATCGACTATTTGCAGTTGGTCGCCGGCAGTCAGGGCAGCCGCAACGACGGCCGGGTGCAGGAGGTCTCGGAGATCACCCGCGGTCTCAAGACCTTGGCAAAGGAACTGGACGTCCCGGTGTTGGCCCTGTCGCAGCTGTCGCGCGCGGTGGAACAGCGCGAACCGCCCCGCCCACAGTTGGCGGACCTGCGGGAATCGGGGTCCATCGAACAGGACGCGGACGTGGTGATGTTCATCTACCGCGAAGAGTATTACATGGAGCGCAAGAAACCGTCACGCCGCGCCGACGAAGAGGACGGCAAGCTGATGGAACGCATCGACCGTTGGGAGAGCGCCCTGGAGGACGTGCGCCAGGTGGCGGAAGTGATCGTCGCCAAACAGCGCCACGGTCCGATCGGAAACGTGTCCATGCACTTCAACGGGATGTACACGCGGTTCGGCAACCTGGCGAAGGAGCATCCCTACCGCCAGCGGTTCCATGACTAGCCGTCCCGCCGTTCCCGACAACCTGGCCGGGGCGCGGCTGATCATCGACCTGGACGCCTTGGCCGCCAATTATCGGCGGGTCGCGGCGGAACTGAACGGCGTCACATGTGCCGCCGTGGTCAAGGCCGATGCCTACGGGATCGGCCTCGACCGCGCCGCCCCGGTGTTTTGGGCCCAGGGCGCACGCAGTTTCTTCGTCGCCCATCCGGCGGAGGGGGTTCAACTGCGCGGCCTGCTGCCCGAGGCCGAGATCGTCGTCTTGAACGGCGCCCTGCCGGGCATGGAAGATGACTTCCGCACCCACCGCCTGGTGCCCGCCCTGAACGGCTTGGCCGACGTCGAACGCTGGCGGTCCTACTGCACGAAGATCGACGACGCCCTGCCCGCCGCCCTGCACATCGATACGGGGATGTGCAGGCTCGGCCTGGATTTGGGCGAATTCAACCGGGTCGCGGCCGACCCCGGCTTGCTCGACGACCTGGACATTGCCCTGGTAATGAGCCACTTGGCCTCGGCCGACGATATCGACAGCCCGCAAAGCAGCCGGCAGCTGGACCTGTTCCGCCGGGTGCGCGCCCACCTGCCCATGGGCCGCGCATCCTTTGCCGCATCCTCGGCAATCTTCCTGGGCGCCCACTATCACTTCGATCTGGGCCGCCCTGGGGTCGTGCTATACGGCGTCAACCCGACCCCTCACCTCCCCAACCCGATGGCACAAGTCGTTCGCTTGCAAGCGAAAATCCTG
>JANQIJ010000216.1 GCA_028282185.1 Rhodospirillales bacterium | reverse complement strand
CATGACCAGGGGCCGTTGGGCCTGCGCGCGATCTTCGGCAAGGCGCGGTTGCCGCCGGCGCAGTTCATGGCGGTGCGTGCCGCGATCGACGTCAGCGCGGAAACCGAAATGGACGGCGGCGACCGTGACCGCGAACGTTACGCCCGTCGCATGATCGAACGAATCATGACGCAATACGATGACCTGGGCGTGGAGTTCGAAAGCGGCGACCTGGAATACCTGTTGACCAAGATGGCGGAACTGCCGGCCGATGTCCTTGGCGCCGACGGGGCTGACGACGCCGTGAAGGACATGGCGCCCGGTTAGGCGACATCCACCCATTCGAGAGCCAGGTGGACCGCGTTCTGCCCTTGCCGCCGCGCCCGCCACGGCAGAGACCACGGCGTGTCAGGGCCATTCAGCCAAAAGAACTGCCGTCAGGGCGCGCCCAGTTCCCGCCACACGGCGTAATCCCGGCGGAAACGGCTGAGCGAGCGCCAGACCTGGGCGAAGTGCTTGTCGGCCTCGGCCTGGGTCCGGGCGACCTCGTCCCAGGCGGTTTCCAAGCGGTCGAGGATTTCCTGGGGCCAACGCCGAATCTTGGCCCCGGCCTTGGTCAGGCTGAGCAGCGCTTGATACTGCATGGCCTCGCCCTCGGCCAGGCCATGACGCACATTGTCGCCGCAAACGGCGCGCAGTTGTGAGCGCTGCACCGGGCTGAGTGCCTGCCAGCGATCGCGGTTGACGATCAGGGACAACAAGGTTGTCGGTTGATGCCACCCTGGAAAATAGTAGTTCCGCGCCATGCGGTGCAGGCCGAGTTTCTGATCGATCGCCGGCATGGAATACTCGGCGGCGTCGATGGTGCCGGTCTCGAAGGCGTGAAAAATCTCCCCTTCGGCCAGGGCCACCGTTTGCGCGCCCAGGCGATCGAGCACCCGCGCGCCCAGACCGGTCATCCGGACCTTCAGCCCCTTAAGGTCTTCGACCGTCTTAACCGGCTGGCGGTACCAGCCCGCGCCTTCCGGCGATACCAGCCCGCAGACCAGGACCTGAAGGCCGATCTGCTCGGCGATGCCGGCCAGCAGTTTTTCGCCACCGCCGAAGTACAACCAGGCCAGGTACTCCTCTGCGCGGGGGCCGAAAGGGATGGCGCCGAACAATTGCATCGCCGGCCGGTCGTCGGGCCAGGCGTCGGGGGCGATGAAGGCCGCGTCGATGGCACCCGATTTGACGGCCTGGAACATGTGCGCCGCATCCACCAGGGCGCCTGGTTCGTGGAACGCGATCTCAACGTCGCCGGCCGAGACCCGCCAGATCTCGCTTTCGATCCGCTTTGCCTGGCTGCCCAACTGCGGCAGGGTGGAGGCAAACGCGCTGCCCATGCGCCAACGCACGCTGGGCGCGCCGCCGCCTTCCGGCGGCAGCAGGCTTTCCCGGGCACCGTCGCTCGACGGCAGACCTTGACCATGAGGCGTCGATTGTCGGGATGACCCGGTGGTCAAAGGCGCAGCGGTGGCCAAACCGGCCACCACCTCGGCCGCGGTTTGCGGCAACGAGGCCTTCAGCCGGGGGGCGATGACCGACACGCCCAGAACCACGCCGATCACCAGACCCGCGACGATGCCCACCAAGGCATTGCGCATACAGACCTCCCCGGTCTTTGCCCCCTTTATTGCCATCGGCGAAGGTCGAGAACCCGCGCCGACGAAGGCTAGAGTGTACGCTAATTTGACGCCGGCGCGGAGTCCCCTGACGGACGGGTTTGCTGCCCCGCCTGTGGATATTTTTTTACCGCGTTCCGGGCGAAGTGCCGGCCCGGCTGCGGCCGCTTTGACGACGGAGCCCCGGGGGCCGTCAATTGATCTAAGTCAATGCAGTTGCAGAAGGCCGTCGGTTTAATGCCCCCATTGCAACACAAGGAGAAACATCCATGACAACCGGCAGCATGATTTTTCTTGGTGTGTGTCTGGCGGCCGCGGCGATCTTCGCCATGGCGGTGGCTCACGGCATCAACCAAACGCATAACCCGCACTAAGCGGACCCGCAGGGACCTTAGAATTCTTTAGGGCATTCAGCCCGATCCAACCCCAAGGATTGGCAAACCCTGAACCCCGGGCCGCTTCGGTGGCCCGGGGTTCGTTTTTGCTTCGGGGCGGGACCCATGGCCGACCTGTCGATGCGGCAAGGGCGTCGGCTGGTGCAGGCTCGTTCGCTTCCGCGTATGGGGCAGTTTGCGCGCGCGGGCTATTCGCACTTCCGATAAACCAAATCGACCTTGTGCCATTGGCCGTTGTACTGCACCGCGTAGGATCGCAGTTCCGTGCCGCTGACGATCTTGTCTTGATAGACGAGACCGTTGCCTTCGAGAATCAGGATGTCGTTTTCCCGTCGCACGTCGTAGATCGCGGCACTGCCGTCATCGCGGACGATTCGCACTCGATTGTCCGGCATCTGCGAATAGGTCACGCCGTTGCCGCCCGGATTGCGTGAACAATCGATGGCCCAGCGGCCCAACACCCAAGGCACGGGGAACTGACCGGGCGGCGCGATTTCCGGCAGCTCTGCCTCGATCCCCCGTTTGATCACGGGCGCCTGCGGCTGATTGCCGGCAAAGGTTGCCGCGACCTGAGCACCCTGGGTCGGCTGCAGCGTGGCAAGCCGCCGCCGTGCCAGATGGGTCAGGGGGCTGTCCGGATAGCGTTCGATAAAGGCTTGAAACTGCGTCGGGTCGTCGGAACCGCGAATCCGCTCCCAACGTTCCACGTCGGGCCGGCGCTCGCCCGTGGCGTCGCGCCCCGCCTGTGCCGGATCGCCGGACGAAAACGGCGAAGAAACCGCATCCCATAAGTCGAGCGAGGCATCGGTCACCGTGTCAATGGCGTTGGTTGCCGTTTCACAGGCGCCGAGCAGTCCGGCCAGCAGGATCGGCGCGCAGACTTTCTTCAAGATGTTTCTTGTGGTCACCGGCAATGGTTCCCCCGGTTGTCGTCGACTGGTCCGCTCGGGCGGCACCGACTGGCTGCTCACCTACACAAGTCACAGGAAAATCGGGAGGGGCC
>JANQIJ010000214.1 GCA_028282185.1 Rhodospirillales bacterium | reverse complement strand
AATGGGCGACCGCGCGGCGGCGCTCAAGGACCGGCCGCTGCTGAAGATCAAGTTGGACGGCGAGGGCGTGCGCGACCGCATCGCCGCCGTTCGCCGCGCCGCGCCGGCGGCGCGGTTGATCGTCGATCCGAACGAAGGCTGGGACATGCCCCGGCTGAGAGACCTGGCGCCGTTCCTCGCCGACAACGGTGTCGAGATGATCGAACAACCCCTGCCCGCCGCGGCCGATGGGGAATTGCGCGACTTTACCTCGCCGGTGCCGCTTTGCGCCGACGAGGCCTGCCATACGGTCGAGGATCTGGACCGGCTCGCGGGACTGTACGATATGGTCAACGTCAAGTTGGACAAGGCCGGCGGTCTGAGCGCCGCGTTGCAGCTTGCCGACGCGGCACGTACCCGGGGCTTCGGTTTGATGATCGGCTGCATGGTCGGCACCTCGCTCGCCATGGCGCCGATGATGGTGCTGACGCCCGGCGCCGATGTGATCGACCTGGACGGTCCTTTGCTTTTGAAAGAAGACCGGCCCGACGGCTTGATCTATGACGGCGGACAGGTGCATCCTCCGGCGCCGGCCCTTTGGGGGTGACGCAATGACGGGATGAGTGTTGGTCTCTGGCTTTGCGCTCTGGTGCGCGGGGCATTTCTTCAAACGCCTGTTGCCGGGGGTCCGCCGGTCCATGGGCAATGCCGGGCGCGGCCTGGCGGCGGTGACCATCCTGGCCGGGCTGGTGCTGATGATCGTGGGATACCGGCAAGCCGAAGAGGAAATCCTATGGGTGCTGCCGACCTGGACCTGGCATCTCAACAATCTGCTGATGCTGATCTCGATCTTCCTGTTGGGGGTCGGCAAGGCCGGCGGCGTTGTCGGCGCTCGGTTGCGTCATCCCATGCTGCTGGGCGTCGTTGTCCTGGCCGTCGCACATTTACTGGTCAACGGCGACGTCCCGTCGATCATCCTGTTCGGCGGTTTGGGTCTTTGGGCGCTGGTCGAAATGGTGGTGATCAACCGGGCCGAAGGCCCCTGGACCCCGCCGGCCCGAGGCCCCGTCGCCAAGGATGTCAAGGTCGCCGCGATCAGTGTCGTGCTCTATGCGATCATCGCCGGAATCCACTATTGGCTGGATCGCCCGGTTTTCGTGGCCGCGGCCTAAGTGACAGGCTTGTCTTATGGTTTTTCCGGCTTTTCTGGGAAGAATGGGCCACTGCACACCATGTCTCGATGGCGGTCGCCGTGGCGCTTCTGGGGGCGCCGTCGATCAAGGCCAGTCCGCCGAACAGCTGGTTCGGCATGATGGTCGTCAGGACGACCCGTCGGCCGTCTTTCAAGGTCGAAATCTCGACCCGGCCCGACTTCAGCAAGAAGGCGGCATAGGCGATCTCTCCTTCATGGAAGATCATGGTGTTGGCGGGATAGGTTTTGCGGTTCAATTCCTTCATTGCGCGCGGCACGACGGCGTGGTCAACGACTTCCTGGGCGATGCCGTCATGGTCTATTGGGGGCCTCCCCACCGGCAGCAAGGAATACGCCCGGCTGGCTTGCGAAGCGGCGCTGGCGGCGCGCCAGGCTTTCCAGGACTGCCAGAGCAGAGCACCGAATGATCCCGTGCCGGGGGTATTCCTGAAGCGTATCGATTATTTGGAAGCCGAACCGCCGGGGGCGGACTGGGACGGGGTTTGGACGTTTCAAACGAAGTAGCGCCGGACGGCGCTTCGCTTGCCGCCGTTGTCAATCCACCTTATCGCCGCGACGGCGCGGCTCTGACTGGATATCGAAGTTGATCGCCTGGACCAGGAATTGCACGCCCAAGAGAACCGGCAGGGCGGCTAGCATGACCGTGCCGAAGGTCGCGGCGACGCCGGCGTTGACCGCCTGCCACCATTTGAAGGCGCCGAAGATTACACCGAACCCGGTGAGCAGCGATCCCGCCAGGAGATAAAACGAGCCCAGCGAAAAATCGTAAAGCAGGTATTTGTAGAGAATGCGTTTGCTCATTCCGCGGGCCAGCCGATAGATGAAGACCGGCAGGATCGATGGGATGTGCAGCGAGCTTTGCTCGTCGCCGTAACGCGCCGGGATCGGTACGTCCTCGACCACGGCGCCGATGATGTTGAGGCGGATCAACATGTCGGATTCGAAGAAGTAACCGTTCGATACGCCCTCCAGGTCCAAACGCTCCAGGGCGTCGCGGTTGATCGCCGTGTAGCCGTTGGTCGGGTCCATCATCCGCCAGTAACCGGAAGCCGCCTTGACCAGGAAGGTCAACGCCCGGTTGCCGAACAGACGCACGGGCGGCATCTGCCTGAGCGCCTTGAGATCCTTGAAGCGGTCGCCCTTGGCGTAATCGGCGCGACCCGTGAGCACCGGCTCCAACAGCTTGTCCAGATGCGCCGGATCCATCTGGTCGTCGGCGTCCATTTTCACGACGACGTCGTAGCCGTCGGCCAAGGCCTGGACATAGCCGGTCTTGACCGCCGCGCCGACGCCGCCGTTGGTTTGTCGACGGATGATCACCAGGCGCGCGTCCGCCGTGGCCTCGGCCGCGTCGCCGGAACTTTCGGGACAGCCGTCGTCGACCACGTAGATCCGCGTGATCCAGGCCGGGACGCCACGGACCACGTCGGCGACTTTCTGCCGGGCGCGGTAGGCCGGTACGACCAGGGCGATCTTGTGCCGGTCAATCAATTTCAAGGGACTCCCGGACTTCATTTCAAGGCACAGACTTCCCGTCTGCGGCAAGGTTGCGCTAAAACCCTTAAGACTTCGTCATTTCCAAGGCTGGGCGCTTCGTCCCGGCCGACCCCGAACCATGATGACCGCCCGAGCCATGATAACCGATCGTCCCACCCATCCGGAAATTCGCGACGCCGTAGCGGCCCTGTGCCGCGATTTTCCCGGCGAATACTGGCGCGAAAAGGACCGCGAACGGGCTTATCCGGGTGAATTCGTCAAAGCCCTGACCGAGGCCGGGTTCCTTGCCTGCCTGATCCCGGAAGACTACGGCGGCTCGGGCCTGGGCCTGTCGGAAGCTGCCGCGATCATGGAAGAGATTCACAAATCGGGCTGCAACGGCGGCGCCTGCCACGCGCAGATGTACACCATGGGGTCGGTCCTGCGCCATGCGGACGAGGGCAAGAAGCAGAGCTATCTGCCGCAGATCGCGACGGGTGCCCTGCGCCTGCAGGCCTTCGGCGTGACCGAGCCGACCTCCGGCACGGACACCACCCGGATCCGAACGACGGCGCGCCAAGACGGCAACGGATGGGTGATCAACGGCCAGAAGGTTTGGACCTCGCGCGCCGAGCATTCGGACCTGATGCTGCTGTTGGCCAGGACCACGCCCCGTGAAGACGCGGCCAAGCCGCATCAGGGCATGTCCATGTTCCTGATCGACATGCGCGACGCGATCGGCAACGGCATGGAGATCAAACCGCTGCGCGCCATGGTCAACCACGCGACCACGGAGATATTCTTCGACGACCTGCGCGTGCCGGCCGACTGCCTGATCGGCGAGGAAGGTCGCGGATTCTACTACATCCTGGACGGAATGAACGCCGAACGCATCCTGATCGCCGCCGAATGCATCGGCGATGCCCGCTGGTTTATCGAAAAGGCCCGGGACTACGCCGTCGAGCGCCGGGTGTTCGACCGGCCCATCGGCCAGAACCAGGGCATTCAGTTTCCGATCGCCCGGTGCCTGGCGGAAACCGAGGCCGCGGCCCTGATGGTGCAGCAGGCGGCGGACACCTTCGACGGCGGCGGCGATTGCGGCGCCCAGGCCAACATGGCCAAGCTTTTGGCCGCCGACGCGTCCTGGCACGCGGCCGACATGTGCCTGCAGACCCATGGCGGTTTCGGCTTTGCCGAGGAATACGACGTCGAACGCAAGTTTCGGGAAACCCGCCTGTATCAGATAGCGCCGATTTCCACGAACCTGATTCTCAGCTACATCGCCGAACATGTCCTGGACATGCCGCGGTCGTTCTGATCCCGGCTAATCCCGTGGCGCGGGTTGATCCGCCGGCCGGCCGCGCCGGGGTGGGTAGGCGATGAAACTGATCACGACGACAAGGCCGAAGGCCGAATAGGCGGCGACGAAAACCCAATGGGGAAAGTCCCAGTAGAGCAAGGCCCTGAGCCAATGGGCGACGAAGCCACCTTCGTAGCCTTGTTCACCGGCCAGTCGGCGCAGGTCGTGCTCCCAAATCGTCAACGGGCAGAGCCGGCCCAACCAGGTTTGGGCAATGATGAACAGGATCGCCGCCAAGTGGCCCCAGCGAAACATCCGGTTCCGTGTCGCCTGCCAGGCGAATGCCCAGCCGGCCAGGATCAGCGCCTGGCCGCCGACCACGAACAGCACGACCAGCAAATGGACGAAGGCCAGGGCGTCGGCGGCGATGCCGTATATCATGGCGTGCATTCCATGGGCGGAGGCTCCTTCGGCGCTTGTCCATTGAGGCCGGTCGTAATCCGTGTATCTTTGTTGCCGGCCCCGACCGCGGCCGACGATCACGAGATTTCAGTAAGATTGGACGAGGAATGTCCGAGAATCCAGATATCGACCACCTGCGCGCGTGGATCGGCAAGACCGAGGCCGTTTCCGAAACCATCCACCCCTTCCCGCTCAAGGGGCTTCAGGCCATGTTGGACCGCGACGATCCCGCGCCCCGGGCGGGCGATGTCTTGCCGCCGGCGACCCATTGGCTGCATTTCCTGGAGGCCACGCGGCAATCGGACCTGGCCCACGACGGCCATGCAAAGAAGGGCGGGTTCCTGCCGCCGGTGCCTCTGCCGCGCCGCATGTGGGCCGGCGGTCGCATCTGGTTCCCCGGTGCTTTGTGCATCGGCGACGACGCGCAACGCCTATCGACGATTAAGGACGTCAACCTGAAGGAAGGGAAAACCGGTCGCCTGGTGTTCGTCCTGGTCGAACATCGGGTCCAGGTCGGCGGCGGCGACGTCATCGTCGAGGAACATGACATCGTCTACCGCGACGAGGCCGACCCGAACGCCTCCCCGCCGCCGCCCCGGCCCGCGCCGGAGGGCGCGGAATGGTCGCGCCGGTTATTGCCGGATGAAGTCATGCTGTTCCGCTATTCGGCGCTGACCTTCAACGGGCATCGTATTCATTTCGACCGGGAGTTCACCCGCGATGACGAGGGCTATCCCGATCTGATCGTCCATGGGCCCTTGATCGCGATGCTGCTGATGGACCTCTGTCGTCGGCAAAGACCCGACGTCAAACTGACCAAATTCGCCTATCGCGCGGTGCGGCCCAGTTTTCTCGACGGCCGCGAAATGACCTTCCAGGGCAGACCGATGGACGGTGGGGCGCGGGCCGGCCTATGGGCCCTGGATCAGGACGGCTGGCTCGCCATGCAGGCCGATGCGGCCTTCACCGACGCCGGGTTGGAGGACATGCCGTGACCACCGAACGCGCCGCTGGCGTGCCTTCCGCCACGCCCACCGCCCTTGGCGGGTTGCGGGTGCTTGACGCCGCGACCTTCATTGCCGGGCCCTACGCGGCCTCTATTCTGGGCGAATTCGGCGCCGAGGTCATCAAGATCGAACAGCCGGCTCGGAAGGGCAAAGATGGGGTCGGTCAGCCGGGCGGCGATCCCTGGCGGCGCTACGGGACGCCCACGGGGCGCGACAATGCCTCGCTCGCCTGGTTGACCGAGGCGCGCAACAAGAAATCCATCACCCTGAATCTGCGCGAAGCGGCGGGTGCCGAGCTGTTGAAGCGCCTGGTCGCGCAATCGGACGTGCTGGTCGAGAACTTCCGGCCGGGGACATTGGAGCGCTGGGGTCTCGGCTGGGACGTGCTCAGCGCCGTCAATCCGCGCCTGGTCATGCTGCGGGTTACCGGCTATGGCCAGACCGGCCCCTACAAGGACCGGCCCGGTTTCGCCCGCATCGGTCACGCCGTTGGCGGGCTGACGTATCTGGCGGGCCTGCCGGGACATATCCCGGTGACGCCGGGGTCGACCTCGCTGGGCGATTACATGACCGGGATGTACGGTGCCATCGGCGTGTTGACGGCGCTGCGCCATCGTGACGCCACCGGCCAGGGGCAGGTCGTCGACGCGGCGCTTTACGAAAGCGTGTTCCGGGTGTTGGACGAATTGGCCCCGGCCTATGCGGCGAAAGGCACGGTGCGCGAGCCCGAGGGCACGGGCACGCTCAATGCCTGCCCGCATGGGCATTTCCCCTGCGGCGACGGCAAGTTCCTGTCGATCGCCTGTACCACGGACAAGATGTTCGAACGCCTGACCCAGGTCATGGAACGGCCGGACTTGTTCGATGCCTATGGCGACCAGGCCGAACGCCTGAAGAACCGTGACCGGGTGATCGAGGAAGTGACGGCCTGGTGCCAATCGATGCCGCGTGACGCGGTGATCGAAAAATGCGTCGCCGGCCAGGTCCCGGCGGGGCCGATCAATTCCATTGCCGATATCTTCGCCGATCCCCATTTCGAGGCCAGGGAGCAACTGGTCCCGGTGACCGAGCCGGACATCGGCGAAGTGGTGATCCCGGGCGTGATCCCCAAGCTTTCGGAAACGCCCGGTCGGATTCGCAATCTGGGACCGGCCCTGGGCAATGCCAACGACGAGGTATACGGCGACATTCTGGGTTTTGGCGCCGACGAAATTCTGGACCTCAAGGCCAAGGGTATCATCTAAGCGGCGTCGCCCAACCCGGCGCCATTGAACGAAGGACGACAAGATCATGGATACGCAGACGAAATCGGATCAGGGCGAGGTTCGCCTGGAACGCAACGGCGCCCTGGCGACCCTGTGGTTCGACCGGCCGCAGGCCAGGAACGCCATGACCTGGACGATGTATGAAGGCATGGCCCGGGCGCTGGACGAAATCGCGACGGACCGTTCCGTGCGTGTCGCCGTGTTTCGCGGCGTCGGCGGCAAGGCCTTCGTCGCCGGCACGGACATCGCCCAGTTCAAGGCCTTCGAGGACGGCCAGGACGGCATCGCCTATGAGCAGAAGGTCGATGCCTATATGGAGCGCATCACCCGCCTGCCGATGCCGACCCTTTGCGTCGTCGAGGGCTGGGCCGTCGGCGGCGGCATGGCGATCGCCAATGCCTGCGATTTCCGCATCGCCACGGCGGGCGCGCGGTTCGGCGTGCCGATCGCGCGGACGCTCGGCAACTGCCTTGCGGCTGGAAATCTCAGGGCCCTGGCCGTGACGCTCGGTGTCCCGATGGTCAAACGCATGCTTCTCTTGGCGGAAATGCCGGAAGCCGAGGAACTCTTGCATCAGGGCTATTTGCTGGCGGTTTGCGCGCCCGAGGAGATCGACGCCAAACAGGCGGAAATCGTTGAAAAACTGCAAGGCCACGCGCCGGTGACCATGAAGGTGACCAAGGAAGCGCTGCGCCGCTTGGAGACCGACCTGACGCCCGCGGACGAGGATCTGATCCTGGAATGCTACGGCAGCCGCGATTTCGCCCATGGCGTCGAAAGCTTCGTCGCCAAGAAACCGGCGGGATGGGCGGGGGAATAGCCGCGCCGCCAACCCCGAGCCAGCAATTCGCTCGCATGATGTCCACTACATGGCCTGGGCCGGCCGGGTCATGCTCGGCGGGGCCGGGCGCCTGCCCGATGCGGAAATAACCAAGCCGCGCCAGGCCCTTTTTGGCAATATCGCGCATACGTTCAATCCGTCAATCACGCGACCTGTCACCGGGGCTTCGTCAGCGACATGCTGTATCACATCCCGCCCCAGGCGGGGGCCAGCGACCTGAGCGTGTTCCTGCGCGATGCCTGGCTGGGAATCCACGCGGGCGATCCGTGCTGAGCGGCGGGCGATCGCCCGGCCCTGATCGGGACCTGGCCCAGGGCACCGAGGTTGGCTGTCTCAAGTCTCGTCCGGTCGGGCGCCGCCGCGCAGCAGCACCGAGCGGCCCAAGCCCATCAGCCCGTCGTCCTTCAGGCGGAAGGGCGACCGGCGGGCTTCGCTGGCGGCGTCGCGCAATTCGTCTTCGAGAAAGTCCAGATCCTGGCCGGCGGCGCGCAGGCTGGCGATGACCTCTTCCACCGGGCGGTGGCGCGCCGCGACCAGGGCCCAAAGCATGGCCGAGCGGGTGCCCGATTTGCAGTGGGAGAAGATCGGTTTCGGCAAGTCGATCAACAACCGTTCGAAGCGGTCGATCACGTCTGGCTCGAAGATTTCGTGGCCTTCCGTGGGGCTGAACCCGTAATCCAGACCCCTGGCCCGGGCCAGGGGCTCCGCTTCGGTCGACACCAAATAGGTGCCGATTTCGTCGTCCGGACGCAGATTGAGGACCGAGGCGAAGCCGTCCGACCGCAAGCGGGCGAAGTCTTCGGCCGAGACCTGAGGCCCGATCGAGAACTCCGGCGTCAAGTTGACGATGTCCAGCACGCCCGTCACGTTTTCCTTCCGATCAATGCCGCCGCCCTGGCGTTGCCGACGGCGGGCCGATCCCGTAACCGCCATCTTATCTGTTTCACATTTTCGGTGACGCCCCTACACTTGGCGCCCAGCCATCCCATCGGATGAGTTTCCAAAGAACGCGGACTCTCGGCACCATGGACGAAACAGACGTTAAAATCCTGAACGTATTGCAACGCAATTCTGCCCTTTCCCCGAAGGACGTCGCGGACCAGGTCGGTATGGACGAACGATCATGCGCCGATCGCATCAAGGCGCTTGAAGACGACGGCATCATCGTTGGCCGGGTGGCACTGGTCGATCCGCGCAAGACGGGGGTCGGCATGACGGCTTTCGTCGCCATCACCACGCCCGAGCACAGCGAAGAGTGGTTGCAGCAGTTCCATAGCGCGGTGATGAGTTTTCCCGAGGTGGTGGAGTTCTATCGCATGAGCGGGCAGGTGGATTACCTGATGCGGGTCGTTGTCCCGGACATTGACGCCTATGACGTGTTCTACAAGAAACTGATCGCAGCCGCCAAACTGAAAGACGTCAGTTCGACCTTCGCCATCGAACGCATCAAGTACACCACGGAAATCCCGCTGACGGCCGAGGAATAGGCGCCGCGCCCGCGGCCTCGTGGGCTGGCTTGGCGGCGTTCTGCGCGGCCCCGCAGCGGACCGAACGGTCAACGTCTCCTTGGTGTCGTGGCGGGTTCCGTCAATACCTGACGCAGGCTATATGCCCAGTTTATCCGGATAGCGTTCGCGCAGATCGTCCATCTGTTCAGAGGTCAGGAAGCGCGCATCCTGACCGCGCAGCATCAGGTAAAGTTTGGCCGTTTCCTCCAGTTCCTCCGTTGCGTAGACCGCATCCTCTAACGACTTGCCGGCGACCACCGGGCCGTGGTTGGCGAGCAGCACCGCATGGTGTTTGCCGGCCAGTTCCTTGACGGCCCGGGCGAGATCGAGCGAGCCCGGCGGGATATAGGGCACGAGCGGCAAAACCCCGACCTTGAGCGCGTAATAGGCGGTGATCGGCGGCAGCACGTTGGTCGGGTCGACTTCCTTGAGGCAGCTGACCGCCACCGAATGGGTCGAATGCAGGTGAACGATGGCTTGTGCGGCTTCGCGTTCTTCATAGACCGCCATATGCAGGAAGGTTTCCACCGTCGGCTTGTCACCGGCGATATGCGCGCCGGCGGCGTCGAGCTTTGAAATGCGGGCCGGGTCGAGCCGCCCCAGGCAGGAGCCTGTCGGCGTCATCAGCCAGCCGCCGTCTTCCGTCCGGACCGAGATGTTGCCGGATGAGCCGACGGTCAGTCCCCGGTCGAACATCGACTTCCCAAGCAGGGCGATGGCATCCCGCTGTTTGCTCTCTGGGCTCATGGCTGGCGGTCCTTACCCGTTGCCGACGACATGGCCACCTCCGTCCGGATCGGCTGCCTCATCGAGCATGGCGAGCGCCTTCTCGAAAAAGTCTTCCGAGCCGAAATTGCCGGATTTCAAGGTGAGGGCCAGCGGCGGCTCGTCGGATCCCCGGGTCGGCAGGCTTTCCGTCCAGGGCACGCCCGGATCGATTTCCAGGCCGATGCGCATGGCCTGAACGCCCAAGGCCTGGGTCACCGCGCCCGAGGTCTCGCCGCCGGCGACGACGAAGCGGCGGATGCCGCCGTCCCTGAGATGTTGGGCCAGGCGGCCGAAAAATTGTTCGACGATTTCGCCGGCTTCGTTGCGGCCGAGCTTGTCCTGGACCTGTTTGACGCTGTCCGGATTGGCGGTGGAGTAGACCAGTTGGGTTTCCCCGCCGGCCAGGATTTCATCGGCCAGTCGGCGGGCGTTGCCGATGCCGTCGACCAGGTCCATGGGGTCGATGCCGCGGCTTTTGAACGTCTTGCGTGCCCGCGCCACCTGCATTTGGGTCGTCTGTGAACAACTGCCGGAAATCAACACGGCCGGGCCGATGACGCGGGGGGCACGGGCCGCCGCCGCCGCGCCCAACAAGCCGGCCCGGCGATAGTTTTGCGGCAGGCCCAGGGCGACGCCGGACCCGCCGGTGACCAGGGG
>JANQIJ010000204.1 GCA_028282185.1 Rhodospirillales bacterium | reverse complement strand
CATGGGCGCGAAAGAACGCGTCCACCGCCTTGGCCGGGCCGGCGATGGCACCGGAATGGCTAAGCGCCAATTCGCGCCCCGCGTCCGACCGGCCCAGCTTATAGGCGATGACAGGCTTGCCCGCCACGTCCGCCCGGCGCGCGGCGGCGGCCAGGTCGGCACCGTCGCGGATCGCTTCCAGGAACAACAGGATCGCCTGGGTCTTGGGATCGTCGACCAAAAGACCGACCAGCTCGCCAACGCCCAAATCCGACTGATTGCCGACGGAGATCATCCGCGCAAAGCCGATGCCGCGAGCAGCGCCGCGCGACAGCAGCGTGCCCAGGATCGTGCCGCTTTGAGATATGAGGGACAGACCACCCGGCTTGATGTCCTCCATCTCCAAGACCGCATTGACCGACAAGGTCAACTTGGACGCCGGATGGATCAGGCCCATGGAATTAGGGCCGATCAATCGGACGCCGGCGTCTTTCGCGGCGGCCGACAACCGGTCTTGCAAGCGGCGTCCGTCCGCGCCGGTTTCGGCGAAGCCGTCGGAATAAATGGTCGCCAGCGGAATGCCCGCGCGGCCGCAATCCCTGACAGCGTCGATCACCGCCGCCGCCGGGACCATGATGAAGGCCTGGTCGATGGGACCCGGCGCGTCGAGCACGGACTTAAATGCCTTGGCGCCCTGGACCTCTTCCCGTCCCGGGTTGATCGGATAGACCGCGCCGGCAAACCCGTGCTTGGCCAAAAACCGCTGCGGCCGGCCGGAATTCTTGTTCGGATCAGCGGACGCGCCGATCAAGGCCACGGCGCGGGGCTGGAACAGGGCGTCGGCCAAGGCCGCCGGCTCAGGCATCTTTTTGATCTTCTTGAGGCCTTGGCGGGCGCTGCGAAAAACGGGTTTCGAACACGCCTTCGGCGATCCGGTTCTTGAGAATTTCGATGGAGCCGCCGGCGATCATCCAACCGCGCGTGCGGCGGAAGCAATATTCCATCAGATGTTCCTGGCTGTAGCCGGTGCCGCCCATGACCTGGAGCGCCTCGGACGCGACCCAATGGCCCGTCTCGTTGCAGACCGCCTTGGCGACGGAGGTTTCGTCGGCAGACGGCAGGCCCTTGTCGGCGTTCACCGCCGCCCGGTAAAGCAGCAACTGCGCCGCTTCCAGCTTCATCTTCATTTCCGCGAACTTCCACTGGATGCCCTGGAATTCCGCCAGCGGCCGGCCGAACTGCGAACGTGTCAAGGCGTGATCGCGTGCGAATTCGAAGGCCAGGCGGCCAAGCGCCAGGGACCGTGCGGAATTGCCCAGCCGTTCGACATTGAAGCCGGCAATCTGTTTCTTGAACCCGCCTTCTCCCAGAAGCACGTTTTCCGGCGGCACATAGACATTGTCGAAAAACAGGGGCGCCCAATCGTCACCACCCAGAAACGACGTTTCGGCGCCGAATTCCAAACCTTCGGAATCGCGGGGGATCAGGACAGAGCCGATGCCGCCGACCCCCGGGCCGAAGCGGACATAGGCCAGGAACACATCCGCTTCCGGCGAATGGCTGGTGAAGCACTTCTGGCCGTTGATGCGGAAGCCCCCGCCCCCATTGGCGCCGTCGGGCGTCGCCGTGGTCCGCAGGTCTGTCACGGCGGAACCGGCATCGGGCTCGGTCATGGCGACGGCGATCAGCGTTTCACCCGCCAACAACGGTTTCAGGAAACGTTCCTTTTGATCGTCCGAGCCATAGGCGGCGAAGGTACGGATGGCGCCGAAGCTGCCGGCCTGAATGACGTCGGCGGACCGCGGGCAATGCATGGCGACGGCCTGAATGGCGATTACCGCGTCCATCAGGCTGCCGCCCTGGCCGCCGTCTTCCTCGGGTATGGTGATGCCCAGAAGGCCGTTTTCGGCCATCAGCCTGGCGACGTCGCGGGGGTATTCCTTCTGATGCGCGCGGGCGAGCGCGCCGTCGGCCAGTTGATCGCGGGCGAAGGCATCGACCGCGTCCTGGAACAGGCGTTGTTCCTCTGTGAGTTCAAAATCCATGGCCAGATTGTATACAAAACTAATGGGGGCTATGAAAGACATGGAATGTAGTCTTGGCCCGACAGATGATCGATAGCGCGCCTGTCCCGCACCACGTCAGAAATTTGACGCTCCTCGCCCTCTGTCAGGCGTTGTTTTTCAGCGGCCGGACCCTGACGTTCTTTGCCGCCTCCCTGGTGGCCATCGCCATGCTGGGGAAGGATCTCACCTTCGCGACCCTGCCGGTGACGATGATGCTGGTCGGCACTTCCCTGGGAACCCTGCCCGCGGCCTTCCTGATGCGGATTTGGGGACGGAAATGGGGTTTCGCCCTCGGGTCCGCCCTTGGCGCCATGGGCGCCGGCATCGCCGCCCAAGCCGTGGCCATGGACAGTTTCGCGCTGTTCAATATCGGCATTTTGATTTCAGGTCTCTACAGCGGCTTTGCCCAGCAATACCGCTTCGCGGCGGCCGAGGTCGCGCCCAGCCACCTGAAGGAAAAAAGCGTTTCCATGGTCATAGCCATGAGCGTGGTCGGCGCCTTCGTCGGGCCGGAGACGGCCTTGCTCGCCAAGACCTGGATTTCCGACATCCCGTTCCAAGGCACGTTCTGGGTGCTGTCCCTGTTTTTCGGAACGACGGGCATTCTCATCCTGTTCGCGTCGTTCCCCGACGTCTCGGCGGCGAAATACCAAGACACCGGCCGGCCGCTGCCGCAGATCATGAAGTCGCCGACCTTCATCGTCGCCCTGATCGCGGGCCTTTTCGGCTACGTGGTGATGAATTTCCTGATGGTCGTCACGCCGGTCACCATGGAAACCATCAAGACGGTGATGTTCTCCCATGAGAACATCAAGCTGGTCATTCAGTGGCATGTGGCCGGCATGTTCCTGCCCGGTTTCTTCACCGGCCACCTGATCAAGAAGTTCGGCGTGGTCCGGGTGATCGCGGCGGGCGCCGCCATCTTGCTCGCCTCCGTGCTGGTCGCCCTGCACGGCCTGACCTTCGAACACTTCTTGGTGTCGTTGATCCTGCTGGGGGTCGGCTGGAACTTCACGTTCACCGGCGGGACGATCCTGGTGACGGAAGTCCACACCCCCGCCGAGCGCGCCAAGGTCCAGGGAACCAATGACTTCCTGTTGTTCACGGGCCTTGCCTGCTCGTCTCTCATGGCGGGGACCGTCTATCATCACTTCGGCTGGGACTGGGTGAACTACGCCATGTTACCGATCATTCTGACCATCCTGCTGTCGGCCCTGTGGCTGCGCGCGGTCCGCCGCCGGGCGCAGCGCAACGCGCCCCCCGCCCAATGACCGCGACGGCGGGAAAGCCCGGCTTTATCCCTTGAACGCCAACTTCGCCGGCGAGATCAACACGCCGAACTTTTCACACCAGATGACGACGTGCTTGAACTTGGTCAGGTCCAGACCGGCCGGGATGTTGAAGTTCTGCGAGCCCTTGAAGGCCTTGAGACGGCCCAGGTCGACATACATGCTGGCCGGCACGTCCGTATCCGGCGTGACCTCTTCCAAGGGCGCCAGATAGACATGAAATTTCGGACCGGGCCCGACCTCGAAACTGGCGTCCAGGTGCAACAGGTCTTGATAAACCCGCACGCCGCCACGGCCGTAATGGATGGGGTCGGACGGATTGGCATGGATGAAGGTGCCTTCGGCGACGACCTTCTTGGCCGGATCGTCGGGCGCCCGGTCCTCGGCGACGATGTCGGCCAGGAAGATATAGGGGTAGAGGAAGATACCGATGACGAAGCCGGCGAAAACACCCAGCGAGCCGCCGGTCATGAAGATCAGGATGCCTTTTTTCACGGGATCAAGCCTCCGTGGCTAAGCTGATTAAAGGGTTCGAAAATCTAATATTCTCCTAGTCGACCGCCCCCCGGCGCGCCAGTCAATCCGCCTTCACGAAGGCGTCATAAGCTTCCCCGATTTCCGTGACCGCCGTGTGAAACAGACGCTCGCCGACCTCAACGGAGGCCTTGCGCGGGTCCGAGCCAATGCGCCCGTCAGGGAACCGCCGGCGGTAA
>JANQIJ010000168.1 GCA_028282185.1 Rhodospirillales bacterium | reverse complement strand
CGATCTCCAACTGGCTGCGCGACCGTCCCGACCAGGGCGCCAGGGGGGCGACGATGTAATTGCGGTTCAGGTCCCAGCGGCCGACGATGGACAGGATGTTGGTGACCTCGCCGCTGTCGACCAGGGGCCGCAGGATCGCCTCGGCTTGGGCCGATTGCCGGTCCATGTAGTCCAGGCCGACGCCGTCGGGTCCCTGCATCGTGATGATGATCGCCCCCCGGTCTTCGCGGGGCAGCAGTTCGCGGTCGATCTTCGGATAGATCACGGCGGCGACGGCGGCGATCAGCAGCGTCACGCCCAAGACCAGGAAGCGGGCGCGCAAGGTGAAACCCAACAGGCGTTGATAGACATCGACCAGCAGGGCGCCCAGGCGGACGCGCAGGCCGGGGCGTTCCGGATCATCCTTGTTGGGCGGATCTTCCGGCAGACGCGAGGCCAGCATCGGCCCCAGCGACAGGGCGACGAAGGACGAGATCGCCACGGCGACGGCCAGGACGAAGCCGAATTCCGTGAACAACCGCCCGGCGGTGCTGGGCAGGAAGGCGATGGGCAGGAACACGGAGATCAGCGTCGCCGTGGTCGCCAGGACGGCGAAGAACACCTGGCGCGTGCCGATCACCGCGGCGGCGAAGGACGGATGGCCGAGCGAGCGGTTGCGCTGGATGTTCTCGATCACGACGATGGCGTCGTCGACGATCATCCCCGTCGCCAGGACCAGGGCCAAGAGCGTCAGGATGTTGACGGAAAAACCCATCAGCCAGATCGCCGCCACCGTACCGACCAAGGCGATGGGGATCGCCACCGCGGGAATCAGTGTCGGCCGCAGCTTGCCCAGGAAAGCATAGATCACGCCGATCACCACCAGGACGGCGATCGACAGGCTGACCACCACCTCCTTCACCGACGAGCGGATGAACCGGGCGTCATCGGTGATCTTGACCAATTCGGCGTCCTTCAGGCGCCGGTTGATTTCCGCCATGGTTTCGACGACCGCGTCGGAAATCGCGATGGTGTTGGATTTGGCCCGGCGGATCACGCCGAGGCCGACCACCCGGCGGCCGTTGAATACACTGTAGCTTTCCGCCTCGGCCGGGCCGTAAAGCGCGGTCCCGACATCGCCGATCCGGACATCGTCGGCGATCAACAGGCCCTCCACGTCCGACGGTTTCCAGACCGAGGCATCGGCGCGGACCAACAGCAACTGGTCGTCGGACTTGAAACTGCCCGCCGGCACGTCCAGGCTGGTCGTCCTGAGCACCCGGGCGACATCGTCGATGTCCAGACCGTAGCTGGCCAGGCGCATGGGTTCGACGACGACGCGCAGAACCTCGTCCTGATTGCCGAACAATTCCACCGTGGCGACCCCGGGAATGGCCGACAATTCGGCCGAGACGTCGTCCTCGGCCAAGCGGGTCAGGGCCTCCTGCGACAGGCTGTCCGAGATCAGCGCCAGGCGGATGATCGGCCGGGCGTCGGCATCGGCCTTGACGATGGTGATTTCCTCCAGCCCATCGGGCAAATCGCGCTCGATCCCGGCGACGGCTTCGCGAACATCGTTGGCGGCGGTGTCCAGATCCACGTTGGGGTTGAATTCGGGGCGGATGCGGGCGTTGTTTTCCTCGCTCGCCGCGTTGATCGACTTGACCCCGGAAACGCGGGCCACGGCGCCTTCGATGACGCTGGTGACCTCGGCGTCCATGGTTTCCGGGGACGCCCCGTCGAAGAACGCGCGAACGGTGACAACCGGGCGGTCGACGTCCGGCAGTTCGCGGACCTCGATGCCCATCAGGGCGGCCAGGCCGGCGATCACAATCAACAGGTTGACGACGACGATCAACGTCGGCCGGCGCACCGCCAGGCTGGGCAGGTCGGAGAACCGGGCCATCAGGGCTTCGCCCCCGGCCGGTCGGCCGTGTCATCCACCGGCCGCGCCTTGACCGGTTGACCGGGGCGCAGGCCCTGCACGCCCTCGACGACGACGGCGTCGCCGCGTTCCAGGGGGCCGTCGACCAGGATGCGGCCGCCGTCGCGGCGAACGATCTTGACGAAGACTTTGTCGGCCTTCCCGTCCTTGGCCCGCCACAGATAGGCGCCGTCGCGGCTCCACAATACGGCGACCTCGCGCACCGCCGGATACCAGCTGCCGGTAAAGGCCGTTTCGACCTCGAACGAAGCCCCCGGGCGGATCGCGTCGTCGGCGTTGGGAACCCGCGCCTTGACGCGCAGCGACCGGGTCACCGGATCGATCCGGCTGCCCAGTTCCGCCACCTGACCCGCGATCACCGCGTCGCGCAACTTCCAGGGTCTGACCATGACCGGAGCGCCGGGCGCCAATCCGCGGGCATATTCTTCCGGCAGGTCGAATTCGATCAACAGCGCCGAGCGGTCGTCCAGCGTCGCGATCAGGCTGTCTTCGGTGATCCGGTCGCCAACCTCGACCTCGGTCAGGCCGATGACCCCGTCAAAGGGCGCGTAGATCGTCCGGTCCGCAAGGTCGGCCTGGGCCTGCTGTTGACGGACGATGGCGGTTTCCAATTCCGCCTGAGCCGTCTGCAGGCGCGCCACCGATGTCGCGCCGCGCGGCGCCAATTGTTCCAGGCGGGTCAACTGCCGCCGGGCTTCTTTCACCGCGACTTCGGCCAGACGCACGGCCAAACGTTCGTGGGTATCGTCCAGGCGCAACAGGGTCGCGCCCTTGGCGACCTTCTGTCCGGCAGTGAAGGTCACGGCCATCACCTCGCCGGAAACCGAGGGATGGATCGCCGCCGCGCGCCGCGCCGCCGCCGTACCGGTCGCGCGGATCACCACCCGGTCTTCGGCAAACACCGTCGCCTCGGTCAGGACCACCGCAGCACGCGGGCGCTTGGCCGGCGCTTCCTTGGATTGCGCGCCGGCGCCTTCGCTCCAATACCAGGCCCCGCCTAGCGCGGCGGCCAGCAGGCCGACAACGACGATTTGCAAACCCAGTCTCATGCCGCCCGCTTCATTCCAATCATCACCCGATCCCGGCCCGAATGCCCGTCCGGCCCACCATTGGTTGTCGCGCCCGGCCCGCAAGGAGCCGGGAATTTTCACGAACTATAATGGCCTGGGGTGGGATTGGATATCCTGCGGTGCGCCGGACAAGGGACCCGCGACTATTCCTCGCCGATGCGCGGACGCCCACCGGACGGACCGAAGGCCTTGTCCAACACATGGGTCGAATCCTCGGCCAGGTGGATCGCCTCGGTCAACAAAGTGAGGATCGTCATGTTGTTGGCGATCACTTGTTCGGCCTCAGGCCGGGTGTCTGACACGATTTTTTGACAACGGTCGAGAATGTCCTTGCGCAGGACGCGGAGGATTTCCTCGAGTTTGTAACCCTCGGGGTTCTCGTCCGACGTAAGAAAATGGGTCATGGTATCGATCCTTCTGGTGGGCGAAACGGCGACCGAGACCTGCATCAATCAGGCCGGCAGCGGTGACAATCGGTCCCCTGACCCGAAAAACACCCGGGTCGAGCGGGGCGCGTTCGGGATTGTAGAGGTCGCGCGCGCAGCCGTCACGCACCGGTAACTTGCTTACCGGCAGCCATCCCCGATAGGAACCTCGGCTACCGATTTAGGCCCATGCGAAAAACAGCAAAAACTATATAAACTTCTGAAATATATCAATAATTTTCTCTGGCATGGCTTTTGCCGTAACCGGGTTACGGCAATCTGCGCCCGGCGGCGTAGGCGCCTGGCAACGATTGCAAGGGCGACGGAGGGAGGCCAGCATGCGAGAAACCTTTTACGAAGTACTGCGGAAACAGGGGGTTTCCCGCCGCAGCTTCCTGAAATTCTGCAGCCTGACGGCGGCGGCCTTGGGCATGGGACCGGCGATGGCGCCCAGGATGGCGCGCGCGCTTGAAACCAAACCGAGGACGCCGGTTCTCTGGCTGCACGGCCTGGAATGCACTTGCTGCACGGAAGCCTTCATCCGCTCGGCCCATCCGCTGGCCAAGGACGTGATCCTGTCGATGATCTCGCTGGATTACAACGACACCATCATGGCCGCCGCGGGTCACGAGGCGGAAGCCATCGTCGAGGAGATCGTCCGCGATTATCCGGGCGAATACATCCTGGCCTGCGAAGGCAACCCGCCGCTCAACGAAGACGGCATGTACTGCATCATCGGCGGCAAGCCCTATTTGGACCAGTTGCGGTTCGCCGCGTCCAATTGCAAGGCGATCATTTCATGGGGCTCCTGCGCGTCCTGGGGCTGCGTCCAGGCGGCGCGCCCGAACCCGACCCAGGCGGTGCCCATCCACAAGGTGATCCGCGACAAGCCGATCATCAAGGTGCCGGGCTGCCCGCCGATCCCGGAAGTGATGACCGCGGTGGTGACCTATCTGGCGACCTTCGACCGCCTGCCGGAACTTGACCGCCAGGGCCGGCCGAAAATGTTCTACAGCCAGCGCATTCACGACAAATGCTATCGCCGTCCGCATTTCGACGCCGGCCAGTTCGTCGAGGAATGGGACGACGATGGCGCGCGCAAGGGGTACTGCCTCTACAAGATGGGCTGCAAGGGCCCGACCACCTACAACGCCTGTTCAACGGTGCGCTGGAACGGCGGCATGTCGTTTCCCATCCAATCGGGTCACGGCTGCATCGGCTGCTCGGAAGACGGTTTCTGGGACAACGGCTCGTTCTATGACCGCCTGACCAACATCCATCAGTTCGGGATCGAGGAAAACGCCGACGATGTCGGCCTGGCCGCCGCCGGCGTGGTCGGTGCCGCCGTCGCGGCCCATGCCGGCATCAGCGCGATCAAGCGCATGACCGACAAGGGAGGGGAATGATCATGAGCGTCGTAACAACCCCCAACGGCTTCAAGCTCGACAGGTCCGGCAAGCGCGTGGTCGTCGATCCGGTGACCCGGATCGAGGGTCATATGCGCTGCGAGGTCAACATCGATGATGATAACATCATCCGCAACGCGGTCTCCTCGGGCACCATGTGGCGCGGCCTGGAAGTGATCCTGAAGGGCCGCGATCCGCGCGACGCCTGGGCCTTTACCCAGCGCATCTGCGGTGTCTGCACCGGCACCCACGCGCTGACGTCCGTCCGCTGCGTCGAGGACGCGCTCGGCATCGACATTCCGGAGAACGCCAATTCGATCCGCAACGTGATGCAGCTCTGCCTGCAGGTCCATGACCATCTGGTGCATTTCTATCACCTGCATGCCTTGGATTGGGTCAACCCGGTGACGGCGTTGAAGGCCGATCCGAAGGCGACGTCTGAATTGCAAAAGGCGGTCTCGCCCCGGCATCCGAAATCGTCGCCCGGTTATTTCCGCGATATTCAGAACCGTCTGTTGAAGTTCGTCGAAAGCGGCCAGTTGGGCCCGTTCAAGAACGGCTATTGGGAAAACCCGGCCTACCTTCTGCCGCCGGAAGCCAACCTGATGGCGACGACCCATTACCTGGAAGCGCTCGACTTCCAAACCCGGATCATGAAGATCCGCACCATTTACGGCGGCAAGGACCCGCATCCCAACTGGATGGTCGGCGGCGTGCCATGCTCGTTGAACGTGGACGAAGTGGGGGCCGTCGGCGCGATCAACATGGAGCGCCTGAACTTCATCAATTCGATCATCGACCGGACCATCGACTTCATCGACAACGTCTACATGCCGGATCTGCTGGCCATCGCCCGGTTCTACAAGGGCTGGCTTTACGGCGGCGGGCTGTCGGGCCAGTCGGTCCTGGCCTATGGCGACATTCCGGAACACGCCAACGATTATTCGGCGAAGAACCTGTTGATGCCGACGGGCGCCATCGTCGACGGCAACCTCAAGGAAGTGCACGAGGTCGACCTGCGCGACCCCAACGAGATTCAGGAGTTCGTCCCGCATTCCTGGTACAAATACGCCGACGAGACCAAGGGCATGCATCCCTGGGACGGCGTCACCGAACCGAATTACGAACTCGGATCGGCGACCAAGGGCACGCGCACCCATATCGAGGAGATCGATGAAAGCGGCAAGTACTCCTGGATCAAGGCGCCCCGGTGGAAGGGCCACGCCATGGAAGTGGGACCGCTCGCCCGCTACGTGGTCGGCTACGCCAAGGGCCACGAAGCGATCACCGAACAGATCAACATGGTCCTGAAGACACTCGACGTGCCGGTCTCGGCGCTGTTCTCGACCCTCGGCCGGACGGCGGCCCGGGGCCTGGAAGCCAGTTGGTGCGCGCATCTCATGCGCCATTTCCAGGACAAGGTGATCGCCAGCCTGAAAGCCGGCGATTCCTCGACGGCCAACATCACGCAATGGGACCCCAAGACCTGGCCCAAGGAGGTCAGGGGCGTCGGCTTCACCGAGGCGCCCAGGGGCGCGTTGGCCCATTGGATCAAGATCAAGGACACCAAAATCGATCTTTACCAATGCATCGTGCCGACCACCTGGAACGGCTCGCCCCGGGACAACGAAGGCAACATCGGCGCCTTCGAGGCCTCGCTCATGAACACCAAGGTCGAGCGCGCCAACGAACCGGTCGAAATCCTGCGCACGATCCACAGCTTCGATCCCTGCCTGGCCTGCTCGACCCATGTGATGAGCGAGGACGGCGAGGAACTGGCGACTGTCAAGGTCCGCTAGACCACGGGAGGAACAGGAAAATGCAATACCTTGTCTTCAGTCTACCGCTCACCGCCGCGATCCTGACGTCGGTCCCGGCCCGGGCCCATACGGGGGATCACAACGACGCCTCGTTCCTGCACCTGGTCACTGAACCGGACCATCTGGCGATCATCCTGGCGGCCGGTGCCTTGGGCGTGATCGCGCTCGGCATCCGTTACTTCACCAAGAAAAGATAAAAGGGGACGGGACATGCCTAGCGATACAACCGCCGGCCCCCTGCCCAAGGCGACACAGGAAGCGGTCTATGTCTACGAAGCGCCGCTCCGGCTCTGGCATTGGGTCAACGCGCTGGCCATCGTCGTCTTGTGTCTGACCGGCTATTTCATCGGCCAGCCCTTGCCGTCGGTCCCCGGCGAGGCCAGCGACAATTTCCTCATGGGATATATCCGCTTCGCCCATTTCGCCGCCGGCTATATCCTGATCGTCGGTTTCCTGCTGCGTCTCTACTGGGCCGTGGTCGGCAACCACCATGCCCACCAGGTGTTCCTGCCGAAATTCTGGAGCGCCCGCTGGTGGTCTGAGGTCTGGCACGAAATCAAGTGGTATTCATTCCTCGAGCGGGAACCCAAGAAGTATGTCGGCCACAACCCGCTGGCGACGCTGGTCATGCACCTGATGTTTGTCTGGGCGCTCGTGTTCATGATGGTCACCGGCCTGGCGCTTTACGGCGAAGGCACCGGCATGGGCACCTGGCAGTTCGAATACTTCACCGCCTGGGTCATGCCGCTGTTCGGCAACAGCCAGGACGTCCATACCTTCCACCGGCTCGGCATGTGGTACCTCGTCTGCTTCGTCCTGATCCACGTCTACGTCGCCATCCGCGAGGACATCATGTCCCGGCAAAGCATTGTCTCGACGATGATTTCCGGCTGGCGGACCTTCAAGGACAACCGGCCGGTGGACGGCATCGACTGAACCGGATTTCCTCCCACTGCCTCCCGGGCCGCCCTTGGGCGGCCTTTTTTTGCCCTCTGGATCGCCCTCCGTCCGAGGTTGCGTCTGCTTGATTTATGCTCCGGCGCATGCCTGATAAAAAACTTGTCAGTTGATGGAAAAATTGGAAATTTTTATTCCATACTCGACAAGACGATCACAAACCTTCCAGTATTTATTATTTAATATCAATAATTTAATACATAAAATTAAATTGGCATCCAGCTTGCTATTGTTTAAGTAAAACAACAAGCAAAATGATGATTTTGGGAGGTCGTCATGGCAACGCCATCCGTTCTCGTTCTCGGCATCGGCAATCTGCTTTGGGCGGACGAGGGCTTCGGCGTGCGCGTCGTCGAAGACATGAACGCCCGCTATGCCTTCCCCGAAAACGTGCGCCTGATGGACGGCGGGACTCAGGGCATCTACCTGGTCCAGCATGTCCGGGCGGCCGACATCCTGGTCGTGTTCGACGCCGTCGATTACGGGCTCGCGCCCGGGACCATGAAGCTGGTTGAAGGCGACGACGTGCCCAAGTTCCTGGGCGCCAAGAAGATGAGCCTGCATCAGACCGGTTTCCAGGAAGTCCTGATGATGGCCGAGATGGCCGGGGAGTATCCGTCGGAGGTCTTTCTGATCGGTGTTCAGCCGGTCGAACTGGAGGACTTCGGCGGCAGCCTGCGCGACACGACCAAGGCGCAGATCGGCCCCGCGATCGACG
>JANQIJ010000103.1 GCA_028282185.1 Rhodospirillales bacterium | reverse complement strand
TTTTTCGCCGGCACCGCGTAGCCCGGCCCCGCTAGAAGCCGGGAATACCGAAGAACGCGGCCAAGGCGCCGAGGCCCAGGAGGGTCAGCAGCGTCGGCGATGTCATAAGCCCGCCGACCGCCAGCATCAGCCCGGCAAAGCCCCAGCCGGCCTGACCGACGATCAGCGCCGCGATCGAAAAAGCCAGACCCATGGGCACGAAGACCAGACCCCAGGTGAAAATCCCCAACAGGCCGCAACCGACGGCCAGATAGCCGATGACCGGTTGGTCCTTGATCGGGACCGGCGGGTTCTCCGGCGCGGCGTCGGCCGTCTGTTCGCCGTTCTCCCCCTTCATGGTCAGGTGGATTTGCTTGTCCATTCGATAAATATACGCTGTTTTTCGCCGCCGTGCCATGGGAGGTCAATTTTCGTCGGACGGGTCCGGGTCCCCGTCATAAATCACGGCGATCAGGCAGAGGCCTTCGGCCGGGGCCGTCGGCCCGCCGGCGGCCCGGTCGCGGGCGGCCAGGGCGCGTTCCAAATCCCGTTTCGTCCATTTGCCCTGCCCGACCCAGGCCAAGCTGCCGACCATGTTGCGAACCTGATGGTGAAGGAAAGAACGGGCCCGGGCCTGGATCAGGATTTCCGTGCCCAGGCGCTGTACCTCAAGCCGGTCAAGGGTCTTTACGGGAGACTTGGCCTGACAATGGACGGCGCGGAACGAGGTGAAGTCGTGATGCCCGACGAGGACCCGGGCGGCTTCGGCCATGGCGTCGGTGTCGAGCGGTTTCGGCGCCCACCAGACCTGGCCGGCCTCCAGCGCCGGCGGCGGCCGCCGGTTAAGAATGCGATAGGCATAGGCGCGGCCCGAGGCCGAAAACCGGGCGTGGAAGTCGTCGGCGACGGGCGCCGCCGAAAGCACCGATATCGCCAAATCCTTGAGGTGAAAGTTCAAGGCGTCGCGGACCTTGTCGGCGGCCCAATCCTTGGCAAGGTCAAGATGGGCGGCCTGGCCCGCGGCGTGAACGCCCGCGTCCGTGCGCCCGGCGGCATGGACGGTCACGGTTTCGCCGGCGAAGGCCCGGACCGCCTCCTCGACCGCCTGCTGCACGCCCAGGCCGTTGTCTTGCCGCTGCCAGCCGACGAAGGCGCCGCCGTGGTATTCGAGGGTCAGCTTGTAACGCGGCATGGTTCCTTGTCATTTGACGGGGCGGGCCAACGGGTTGTTGGCCCCCGGTCACCTTTTGATGCTATATACATCGCCAGAAACGCCTATCCTTGGAGCTCCTGTCAACGGTCTTTGCCGGTGCGGACAAAATGAACGACGCCGCTCAAGAAGAACATCCGGACGCCGGTGTGCCGACCGGCGTGGCTTCGATCCAGCGTGACGAGGACCGGGACGCGCTGCACGTTCTGCCGCTGGCGATCCTGCCGTTCCAAACACCGTCGTTGCATCGCGCGCGCCTGATCAAGAACGCGCGCCTCAACAGCGTTGTCGAACTGTTCCAAGGGCAGGGCGTTGGATCCGGACAAATGGACGTCGAGGAACTGGCCAAGGATTATGGCTGGGCCGGCAAGGGCCGCAAACGACACCCGGACCTGGTCATGCTGCGCAAGCTGGCGCCGTTGCCGAGCTATGACGTCTATTCGCTTCGAATGCTGTTCCGTCAGGAGGGGATCGAGGTCAACTCCATCGACGATTTGAAGCTGTCCGACGCCAAGACCCAGGAATTGACGTCATACATGACCCAGTTCACCCGTCCGTTGGTTCAGGAGATCTATGGCAAGGACGACTTGGAGGTGCAGACCTTCGACGACCTGGTCAAGCTGTTCGCCAGCCCCGATGTGGATATGGTGCGCAAGAAACTTGATCAAATGGCCCAGAAATTGCGTATTAAGATGCGCGACGTGCCCAAGTTCCTGGAGGACTACGGCGACGTGTTCCTGTCGTTGTCTTACTTCCGCCAGTGCCTGGATGCCTTGGAGCCGATCATCGACGAATTCATGAACTCCATGGACGAGATCAGGGATAACTTCCAGTTGAAGACCAACGTCAACATGATGAACACCTGCGATCAGATCGAAGGCGCGATCAACGAATTGATGGCGGCGATTTCCGGCCGGTTCGAGACTTTCGACCGTTACACCAACGGCATGTGGGACGACCTGACCGCCGACCGGTTCAAGACGGTTAAGAAGTTCGTTGAGGAATATCATACGACGATCGGCGGCTGCCTTTGTGCGTTGACGGTCAAGATGAACGCCTTCGCCGCGCTGTTTCCCGCGCCGACCGTCGGCGGGCCGATCAAACGCGGCGAATTCATCATGTCGGAAATGAAACAGGGAATCGAAAAAGTCCGCGAAATCCAGGCCAATGCGCCGGAGATCGAAACCGTGGAATGGGCCAAGTAAGGGCCTTGCGGGGGGATCTGGGGTGAGCGAGAAAAAAGGTTTTACCTTCGCCGATATGGAATTGGACGAAGATCTCGAGGACGAGGATCGCGACTCGCTCCATACATTGCCGCTCATCATGTTGCCGATCAAGACGCCGCCTTTGCGCCGCGCGCGGCTGATCAAGAACGCCCGCTTCGAAAGCATGGTCGAGATCTTCGCCGACAAGGAAACCGGTTCGGGCCAGGTCGAGATCGACGCCTTGCCGGGGGAATTCGGCTGGGCCGAAGGTTTCCGCCACCCGGACATGGTGATGATGCGCAAGTTGGGCGATCTGCCGAGCTACGACGTCTATGCGCTGCGTATCTCGCTCCGTGATCTGGGGATCGAGGTCAATAACATCGCCTATCTGAAGCTGTCCGACGCCAAAACTGCGGAACTGACTGAGTATATGCGTGAATTCACGGGACCGCTGATCCAGCAAATCTATGGCGGCGACGACGTCGACGTGCAGAGCTTCCAGGACGTGGTCAAATTGTTCCGCTCGCCGGATAAGAAGAAGGCCTTGGAAAAGCTCAAGCTGATGGCGCAGAAGCTGAACATCAAGATCGAGGATCTGCCGAAGTTCATCGAGGACTATGGCGATATCTTCCTGTCGCTCAGCTACTACAAGAACATCCTGGACGATATTGAGCCGACGATCACCGAGTTTCTGGACACCATGGATCTGTTGCGCGACAACTTTGCCATGCGCAACAATCCGTCGCTCATGGAAACCATGGACATGATGACGACCACCATCAACGAGTTGATGGCGGCGATCACCGGCCGGTTCGAGAACTTCGACCGCGGTACCAAGCATATGTGGGACAATATTTCGGCGGAACGGTTCCGCCGGGTCGAGGCGGTGATCCGCGGCTACCACACGACCATCGGCGGGGTGCTCTGCGCCCTCGCCGTGAAGATGGACGCCTGGTCCGAACTGTTCCCCAACATGCAGGTCGGCGGCCCCGGGCGGCGCGCGGAATTCATCATGACCGAAATGAAGCAGGGGATGGACCGGATACAGATGATCGAGGATTCCGCGCCCATGCTGGCTGCCCTGGAATAGGCAGCCGTCGCCACGCCGCCGAACCGTCCGCCGATGGTGCCCGGAACCGGGCGGCACCTTTCAAGGCCGCCCCCGTTGCCGCCTGGGGCGGCGGTGGGTTCAGGAAACGGCCGACAGTCGGGCGTCGGCCGGGTCGAAATCGGTAAGCGCCAGGGCCTGATCCAATTGGGTATCGAGCCACAGGAACACGGCCTGACGTGGTGCGCCGGTAACCACGGCGCTGCTCACGT
>JANQIJ010000102.1 GCA_028282185.1 Rhodospirillales bacterium | reverse complement strand
TGATCTCGCCCACCTCGTCATTTGTGGTCGCCTTGGGGATTTCGACGCTCAGGTCGCCATCGGCCAGGATCAACATGTTTTCCGTCAACTGCTGCAACGGCCGGATCGAGCGAATGGTCCAGAAGGCGAAGACGGCACCAATCGCCAAACTCGCGACCGTCAGGACCAGCATCAGCTTTTGGAAGTTGGCGGCGATCTCCCGGGTTGTCGCGGTGATCGCCTGATTGGCGGCCTCTTCCTTGTCGATGAACTGATTGATGCGCGCCAGCCAGGTGACGAACGCGGGCCGGGCCTGATCGATCAGAACCCTGTTGGCATCTTCGAGCTTGCCCTCGGCCCGAAGCTGGATGACTTGCTCGACCAGAGGCAGGGTCCGGGCCTCGATCTCCTTGATCGAGGCAAGAATTTGCCTTTCCTCGGCGGTTGCACCCTGCGGACCGGCGAACAATTGGTCCATGCGTTCAGCGGAATCCGCATAGAACTTCTCAAGCTTGCGGATATCGGCGATGGAGGCGTCCACGCCCGCCTGATCGCGGAACAGGATCACGTCCCGGATGGCAATGGCCCGGTCGTGCACGCTGCCCCGGAAATTGATGGCGTAGCGTTGTTTGACGGAATTGACGTCGTTGATCTGCGTCAGACTGAAGTCGATGGCGTTGACGCGGTTGATGCCGACGGCGGTGATGACGACCAGCAGGGCCAGAACGATGCCATAGCCGATCATCAACCGGACACGGATTTTGGTGTCGCGAAACATGAAAGAAACCTCGTCTTCTTTGTTATTGCCCGCTCAGGGGGCGAAGATGGATGAGGTATATTATGAAACCGTAATGCAAGGGAAATCGCGTTTGCGTGAGAGTCTGTCTATGACATCAAGCCAAGCGCGGCAGCCGGGGCCTAACTTCTCAGTCCTTCGGCTCGCACTGGCCTTCGGCTTCCATGGCGCGGTAACAATCCATCAGGGTCTTGCCGCGCTCCGGGGGAAACGGCCCTTCGTCCTCGACGCTTGCCATGCGGTCGAGGCGGAACATGCGAAAATCCTGGCGCAACTCGCACCAGGCAACCAGGGTCCAGACCTTGCCCCAAAACCAAAGGCCCAGGGGGCGGACCCTGCGCATGGTGGCGGTTCCTTCCGCATCCTTATATTCAAGGCGCAGGCGCCGCCGGGCGCTGACGGCGGCGTCCAGTTCATCGATCCGGGCGCGGACCTGGGACGTCATCTCCTCGGCGATGGCATGAATTTCCACGGCCTGGGCCCGGTCGCGCGCGTCTTCGGGCAGGACCGCGTTGATCTTGACCAAGGCTTCCTCGGCGGCCCGCGCCATCTCCGCCCCGCCCCAGGCACGGATCAGGCGCGCGCCCGCCACCAGGGCCGTGATCTCGTCGCGCGTGAACATCAAGGGCGGCAGGTCGTAGCCGTCGCGCATGAGGTAGCCGACCCCGGCCTCGCCGTCGATGGGCACGCCCGTGGACTGAAGGTCCGCGATGTCGCGATAGATGGTGCGTTCCGACACCTCAAGCCGCTCGGCCAGCATCTGGGCGGTGACCAGCCGACCGCCCCGCAGATGCTGGACAATCTGGAACAGGCGGTCGGCGCGGCGCATGTCTGGCTCCTAGTTCGGCCTATACTGAAAGATGCCGATGGAATTCCCGTCGGGGTCCTGACAATAAAAAAACGTCCCGTCGGGAATCTCAATCACGTCGGAGACGACGGTGCCGCCGGCGTCGGTGACGCGCTGGCGGGCGGAATGCAGGTCACCGGGACTTTTCAGGTGAATGGTCGGCCCGGCGCCGTCCTTTGCCGGCGTTCCGGGGTAGATGTGTCCGGCGATGCCGGATTTTTCCGCCGTCGGGAAGACGGCGAAGGGATTGGGGCCTTCGTCCTCGATGAGCTTCAATTCGGTCTCGAACACTTGGTTGTAAAAGGCCATGCCCCGGTCCAGGTCGGTGACGGGGATTTCCGCCCAGACACAGAAGTGTTGTGGCAGGTGGGTCATTTTCGTTCTCCTCTCTCATAACAGATTGATGGCGCGTCCGGTCATTGGGACGGGGGCATCCTGTCACAGGCCTCCTGACAGCGTTTTGTCAGGAGGCCTGGCAAGAGGCGGAAAAAGAAAAGGGACGCCCGGTGGGAGCGTCCTTTTTTGATTCTTAGGGCGGGGCGGGGCTTGGCCAACCTGGACGCCGCCAAGCCAGCCATGCCATCCCTTGGCGGCGCGCCCGTGGCGCGGGCAGTTTACTTCTTCGTGGTCGCCACCAGCTTGTTTTCCGAAAGCCAGGGCATCAGGCCGCGGAGCCGTTCGCCCACTTCCTCGATGGGATGCTCGGCCCAAAGCCGCCGCTCGGCCTTGAACTCCGGCTGGCCGGCCTGGCATTCCAGCATCCAGCCCTTGACGAAACGGCCCGACTGGATGTCGGCCAGGACTTCCTTCATGCGCTCCTTCACTTCCGGGCCGATGACCCGGGGACCGGAGACGTAATCGCCGTATTCGGCCGTGTTGGAAACGGAATAGCGCATGTCGGCCAGACCGCCCTCGTAAATCAGGTCGACGATCAGCTTGACCTCGTGGCAGCACTCGAAATAGGCCATTTCCGGGGCATAGCCGGCTTCCACCAGGGTCTCGTAGCCGGCCCGGATCAACGACGTGAGGCCGCCGCAGAGCACGGTCTGCTCGCCAAACAGGTCGGTCTCGCATTCCTCGCGGAAGGTAGTTTCGATGATCCCGGAGCGCCCGGCGCCCAGGCCCGAGGCGTAAGACAGCGCCACCTCGAGCGCGTTGCCGGACGCATTCTGATGCACGGCGACGAGCGACGGCACGCCGGCGCCCCGCTGATATTCCGAGCGCACCGTGTGGCCGGGGCCCTTGGGCGCGATCATGAACACGTCCATGTAGGCGCGCGGCTCGATCAGGCCGAAATGGACGTTCAACCCATGGGCAAAAGCCAGCGCCGTGCCCTCGCGCATGTTGTCCTTGATGTGATCGTTGTAAAGCTGGGCCTGGGTCTCGTCGGGGCTGAGGATCATCAGGATGTCGGCCCAGGCGGCGGCGTCGGAATTGCTCATCACCTTGAAGCCGTCGGCTTCCGCCGTCTTGGCGCTGGCCGAACCCTCACGCAGCGCAATCGCCACTTCCTTGACGCCGGAATCCCGAAGGTTCAGGGCATGGGCATGACCTTGGCTGCCATAGCCGACGATGGCGACCTTCTTGGTTTTCACCAGGTTCACGTCGGCGTCGCGATCATAGTAGACACGCATTTCTCATATTCTCCGATCAGTCGTTTGACGTATTTTCAAATTGAAGGGACGAACCCACAGGCTCGGCCCGCTTGGCTGTTTCCCCGGAGCCGGCTCCTCAAATGGCCTTGGCGCCGCGGGAAATGGCGGCAACGCCGGTGCGCGACACGTCCTTCAAACCCAGGGGCTGCATCAGTTCGATGAAGGCGTCGATCTTGCCGGTGGCGCCGACGATCTCGAAGACGAAGGAATT
>JANQIJ010000064.1 GCA_028282185.1 Rhodospirillales bacterium | reverse complement strand
CCGGCGGGGGCCTGGCCGTTTACGCTGGTGATCAGGAATTGAAGGGCCGTACCGCGACCGCTCAGTTGCAGCGTAAGTCCGTCCCCGGCGGATAGGGGCAGGGGCGCCTGCAACTGCAACTGGACCTTACCGAACGCGCCTTCCAGGGAGACCACGCCCTGCGGGGACAACGCCGTGATCTGGGCCTGGAAGCGGGCGCCCAGCGTCGCGTCGACCAAGGCCTGGGGAATCGTGGCGCCCGCCGGGGCGCTGCTCTGGGCGGCGGCTTGGCTGGCGGCCAGGGCGCCCGGCAGGGTCACGGCCGTGGGCGGTGGTGGCGGTGCGGGCGGGCCACCGGGGGGTGTCGGTGGTGGGGGCGGTGGGGCAGATATCTCCGACATCTCGCGTTCCTCCAACGGGCCCTGCGGCCTTGTCGGGCCGGCGGACTAGGCCTCCGCCGGGAGGGCCACGTTGATCATGTCGCGGTCCTGCGCCATGGGCGGCAGGACGGCGTCGACCTGTGCAGGCGGTTCGGGCAGATCATGGGACAGGGTCGTGACCTCGCCGAACAAGAGGCCGCTCAGTTGCGCGGCACTCGCCGGATCGAAGCCGTCGACCGGATCGGGCGACCCCGTGGTGCCGGCCAGCGTCAGGGCGGCGCTTTCCATGGCGGCAAGAACCGCGCCCAGGCGACCGGCGGCGTCCGTGCGGGTAATCAACATCCGTTTGGCGCCGGCGGCGCCGAAGGCGACGGCGGTTTCCGCCGATTCCAAGGGGTCCATGCCGGCGCCGAGCACCAGGACCGGTTCGACGGGCGCGGCATTGACGAAGTCATAAAGCCCGTCCATTTCGGTCGCCGACCGATGATTGACGGCGGCGGAGTCCACCAGCACCAGAGCCCGGGCCGGGGTCCGGGCGATGAACTGAGCCATTTCATCGGCGGTTTCGGTGATGAACACTTCCTGGTCCATGACCTTGGCGAAGGCGCTCAGCTGCTCGACACCGCCGGCCTTTTTCAGGTCGGTGGTCAGCAATTTGACCGACCGTTTCGCCATCAGTGCCTGCGCCGCCAGTTTAACGAGGGCCATGGTCTTGCCGGTGCCCGGCGGGCCGACCGCCATCAGCCGTTGTTTGTCGGCGGTCAAGTCGATCGGGCGAAACCGGAAGTCCAGGTCCAACACGCCGGCCAGCGCCGCGATCGGCGTTTGCGGTTCCATTTCCATGACCGCCAAGGCCAAGCGATCGGCCAGGCTATAGGGCACGCCGTGAACCAGCAGCATTTCCAACACCCGGTCCGCGCGTTCATCGGGAGGCAGCGCGACATGGCCCAGGCGGGGGTCGTTGGCGTCCTGCGCCCGGCTGGCGACGACGGTCGCTTCGCCGGTGATCGGCGAGGTTTGGGTCGAGACGATGGCCGCGTCGTCGCCCATTTCCCGGCGCACCAGGCTCATCGCCTGGCGCAGGCTGGCTGCCTTGAATGTCATCAACCGCATGGCGGCTCCTTCTCAAATTCGGCCGGCGCGGGGCGCCCGGCCTAGACCTGCCCCACGGTCTTGATTTTGACCTTGGGGTGAATTTCGTTCTGCGACATGACCACGGTCATCGGCCGGAAACGCTCAACGATCGAGCGCACATAGGGCCGGATGCCCGGACTGGTCAGCAACACCGGCGTTTCGCCCATCATTGCCTGGCGTTCGAAACTGTTGCGCAGCGCGCCGATGAATTCCTGCAACTTCGAGGGCGCCATCGACAGCTGTTTGTCGTCATCCGGGCCGACGACGGATTCGGCGAAGGCCTGTTCCCATTGCGGCGACAGGGTGATCAGGCTGATGAAGCCCTGTTCGGAAATGTTGCTGTCGGAAATCTGACGGGCCAGTCGCGCGCGCACATGCTCGGTGATCATCATCACGTTGCGCGTCGTGGCGCAGGCTTCGGCGACGCCCTCCAGGATGGTCGGCAGATCACGGACCGAAACCCGTTCGGCCAAGAGGTTCTGCAACACCCGTTGCAAACCACCCAGGGAGATCGCCGCCGGGATGATCCCTTCGACCAGTTTCTGTTGCTCCTTGTCCAACTCGTCCAACAGTTTCTGGGTTTCCGAATGGCTCAGCAGCTCATCCATGTTGTCCTTGATGATTTCCGTCAAATGGGTCGTCACGACGGTTGCCGGATCGACCACGGTATAGCCCCGGAACAGCGCTTCTTCGCGATTGGACTCCTCGATCCACATGGCCGGCAGGCCGAAGGTCGGTTCCACGGTCTTTTCCCCGGCCAGGGAGATTTCCTCGCCCCGGGGGTCCATGACCAAAAGGTTGCCGGGCCTGAGGTCGCCGCGTCCGGCCTCGATTTCCTTGACTCGAATGACGTAGGTGTTGGCCGGCAACTGCATGTTGTCCTGAATCCGCACGGACGGCATGATGAAGCCCATTTCGGTCGCCAGCTGTCGGCGCAGGGCCTTGATCTGATCGGTCAGGCGCTGGCCGCTTTCCGGCGGCGCGTTGATGAGCGACAGCAGGCCGTATCCCAGTTCAAGGCGCAGGTGGTCGATGCGCAGGGCGGTCGCGATCGGCTCCTCCGCGGCCTTGGCAGGTTCCGGCGCGCTTTCTTCCATTTCCTGAACGGCGCGCTCCATGGCCTGTCGGTTTCGTCGGGCGACAACGATTGCCACGGTTCCGGTGACGGCCGCCAGCAGAATGAAGGGAAGCGAGGGAATGCCCGGCAGGACCGCCAGGGCGAGCAGCAGGAAAGAGGACAGGCCCATGGTCTTCGGCTGGCCGCCGATCTGGCGGAACAGGGTCGCTTCCGTCGGGCCCGAAATACCCGCCTTGGTCACCATCATGCCGGCGGCGGTTGAAACGATGAGGGCGGGGATTTGGCTGACCAGGCCGTCGCCGACGGTCAAGCGGGTGTAGGTGTCGGCCGCTTCGCTGAAGCCCAGGTCGTTCTGTGCGACGCCGATGATCATGCCGCCGATGACGTTGATCAAGGTGATCAGCAGACCGGCAATGGCGTCGCCGCGGACGAATTTGGACGCCCCGTCCATGGCGCCGAAGAAGGTGCTTTCGTCTTCCAGCGCCTTGCGTCGGGCGCGGGCGTCGTCCTCGTCGATCAAGCCGGCCGACAAGTCGGCGTCGATCGCCATTTGTTTGCCGGGCATGGCGTCCAGGGTGAAGCGCGCCGCGACTTCCGCGATTCGCCCGGAACCCTTGGTGATGACGATGAAGTTAACGATCACCAGGATCGAGAAGACGATGATCCCGATGACGAAATTGTCCTGCATGACGAACCCGCCGAAGGCTTGAATGACCTGTCCGGCGGCGTCGGTGCCGGTATGGCCGTCGGCCAGGATCAAGCGTGTCGAGGCCAGGTTCAGGGCCAGGCGAATCATCGTCGCCAGGAGCAGCACCGTGGGGAAGGAGTTAAAGTCCAGCGGTTTCTCGATGAAGATCGCGGTCATCAGAATAAGGACAGAAAACGTGATCGAGAACGCCAAACTCATGTCCAGAAGCCAGGTCGGCATCGGCAGGATCAGCACCACCAGGATGCCGATCACGCCGAGCGCGAAGATCAAGTCGCCGCGCTTGAGCAGGTTGCCCAGGCCCTGTAGCAGATTTTTGCCCCCGCCCCCGCCACCTTCGGGCGCGTCGCCAGCCGGTGCCGGCGTTGCCGCCGCCTGCGGCGCGGATTGCGTGACTTCAGCCATCGATGTAATCCGCCAGTGGTCTCATGCCTTGTGCTTGTCTTGCCTCGTTCGGACCGTCGCCTAAGGCGCCGGCGCGGCGCCAGGGCCGGCATCGCCCGGTTGCGGCACGGCAAAGCCATCGGTGGTGTACTGCCGGAGCTTATTGCGCAGCGTGCGGATGGAAATGCCCAGGATATTGGCCGCATGGGTGCGGTTGCCCAGGCAATGATGCAGCGTGTCGATGATCAAATCCCGTTCGACGTCGGCGACGGTGCGACCGACCAGGCCCTGGGTGTCCGCGTCGACGGCGCCGGTCACGGCGGCCGGGGCGCCGGGCGCGCCCGCGAGGACAACGGTGTCCGGGCCGATGCTGTCGCCGGTGGCCAGGATGACCGAGCGATGAATGGTGTTTTCCAGTTCACGGACGTTGCCCGGCCAGGTATGAGCCGTCAGTTTGGCGATCGTTGCCTCGGCCAGCGGCCGTTCGGCGATCTGATTGGCTTCTGAGTACTTGGTGACGAAATGCTGTGCCAAAAGCGGTATGTCCGCCGGCCGCTCGGCCAATGACGGCAGGTCCAGATTGACAACGTTCAGGCGGAAATACAGGTCTTCGCGGAAATTGCCCTGGGCGACCTCGTCCTGCAGGTCGCGGTTGGATGTCGCCATGATGCGGACGTCGACCTTGACCGGTTTGGTGCCGCCGACGCGGTCGACCTCGCGTTCCTGGAGGACACGCAACAGCTTGGCTTGCAGGCGGGGGTCCATTTCGGAGATTTCGTCGAGCAACAGGGTGCCGCCGTCGGCTT
>JANQIJ010000053.1 GCA_028282185.1 Rhodospirillales bacterium | reverse complement strand
TTGGCCGCCAGCGCGCAGACCAGCAACAGAATGGCGACCAAGACCAAGATCTGGACGTCCTCGGTGCCGATCAGGTCGGCGGCACGCTGCACGTATTCCGGCTGGTTGGCGATGGGCCCGCTGACAAGAATCTGCGAAATGGGGTAGATCAGGCCGACGCCGATGATTTCGAGACCGGCGATGACCAGCGCCAGAAGGCAACTCACGAGAAACCCGATGCGGTCCTTCCATCGCAAATTCTCGTAAACGAACCGGACTTGGCGGCCGATCGAAATGTGTTCCGCGCTCATCATTTAGGTCAAACCGCCTGCCGATCGGCCGTTGGCACGTGTAATTACGCGAGGATGGAATGGCACCGGGGCATGGCCCACGAGCAAATCCGCAGATTGAACGACAGGACGTTTCAAAACCGGGCTTTGCGTCTCGGCCGATGGGTATTCCGGTCGCCCCGACCGTTATTCCGCCGCGGTCGATTCCGGTGTGGCGATCGTGTAGCCGGACGCCTGGGCGTCGTTGAAGAACATTTTGACGGTCTCCAGGCTGAACTGGTCCAGATCCTTGCCCAGACTGGAAAGCTTGTCCAAGACGTCAGAGGTGGCGGTGATGATGTGGCAGCCGGCCTCGTCTGCCTGAATGACGTTCAGCAGTTCGCGCGGGCTGGCCCACAAGAGCTCCCATTCCGGGTGGTCTTTGATGATGCCAAGGCAGTCACGCATCAGGGGCATCGGGTCTCGGCCGGTATCGGCGACCCGCCCGGCAAAAACCGAAATGATGGCTGGGGAGCCCGGTGCCAGCGCCTCGGCGACAGCCCGCACCTGGTCGGGGGTGAACACGGCTGTCACGTTCAGGGGAATGCCTTCGCCGGAAAGTTCGGCGATGACGGGCCCGCAGAAAACCCCCAGGGTGTTGGTGACGGGGATCTTGACGTTCACGTTCTCTCCCCAGGAGGCGATGACCCTGGCCTGGGCTGCCATGGTCGGCAGGTCGTCGGCAAAGACCTCGAAACTGACGGGTCGGTCGGTGATGGCGTCCAGGACTTGGCGGGCGAAGGTCGCATAGTCCGAGACGCCGGCCTTCCGCATCAATGTCGGGTTGGTGGTGAAGCCCTTGATCTTGGGATCGGCGGCGAGCCGGACCATGCTCTCCAGGTCGGCGCCGTCGGCAAAAATCTTAATGTTGAGACTGTCGGTCGAGGTCATTGAGGTTTCCTCTGGTTGTTAAGCATTGTTCGCCCGGGGGCGTCGGACCCCGTCTCCGAGCGGCTGCGCGCGCAAATAGGCCACAGCCTCCGGAAGTGAGCGGGCGGTGAAATCCTGATTGTCCGGCTGGCGTTCGCCATATCCGTGGTCGATGAAAACGGTCCGGCAACCGGCGGCGGCGCCGGCTGCGATGTCACTCCACCGGTCGCCGACCATGAAGCTGGCGGTCAGGTCGATATCGAGTTCACGGGCTGCGTCCAACAGCATCCCCGGCTTGGGCTTGCGGCAATCACAGCCGTCCGTCTGGGCGTGGTAACAGGCTTTGATCGCGGCAACGGGAAGGGCTTCGCCGAGCACAAGGTTCATTTCCTCGACCGTTGTCTTTTCGACCAGGCCGTTGCCGACATCGGGCTGGTTGGTGACGACGACCAACGTAAAGCCATGGCGACGGAGGTCCCGACAAGCCGCTTCCGCTGTCGGATACAGCGAGAATTCGTCCATGTTCCGGGCCGCATAGGGTTTCCCGTCGCGCACGATGGAGCGAACAAGCACCCCGTCGCGATCCAAGAAGACCGCGGGCGTGGATGGGCGGGCATGATTGTCGGTCGTCATCGAGGGCGTGCGATATAGCTTGCCGTGCGGCGGCGATGGCGCTCAACAACGCTACCGCCATCCCGGTGAACGGGTGTTCACGGGAAGGAAACGGCGCCCAGACCATACACCGTTCACGGCATGAACGCAAACTGCTCAGCACCCTGTCTCGGCGTTGGTCATCCGCGCGTTCAGGACCATTTCAGCGATTTGAAAATCGAACAGCGTGTCAATATCGACGGACTGTTCGGGCGGCATCGGATGGCCCAAGGTGTCCGCGTCGATGAATGTCTTCGCCCGTTTGAACCAGGGCACGCGAACGACATAGACGGCCCCGTTGACCTGGTAGGTGGCTGGCATGTCTTGATGGCGGGCGCCGCCGTGGGGGCTGTCCAGCAGGCGAGATAACCGGCCGTCGTTTCCCATGGTGAAGGCGCTATAGGGCGCGTCGGTGGAGGCGGTGACCGTGACGACCGTGCTGGTTTCGCGGTGGGCGCCGATCTCCAGGCAGGCGTCAATATCGGCCGCCTTGCGCAGCGGCGACGTCGGTTGCAGCAGAACCAGAAAATCATAATCCTCATCCAGGCGCGCCAGGGCGTCGAGCGCGACGGACACGGAATCGGCCTCGTCCGTGGCCAAGCTGCCGTCCCTCACGAAAGGCGCCTCGGCGCCGGCCGTGACGGCGGCGTCGATAATGTCCTCCGCGTCGGATGAAATGACGATCCGATCCACGTATTCGGAACCTCTTGCCGCGTCCACGGTCCAGGCCACCAAGGGTCGGCCGAGAAGTGGCCGCAGATTCTTGCCGGGCAGGCGCTTGGACCCGCCGCGCGCGGTGATCAAGGCAAGGACGCGGGCCGTGCCGATCATTTGGCCATATGCTGCCGCAGATCGGGCAGGATGCGGCGCGCGATCTCCCGCCCGGCCAGGCCGCTCAGGCGATGGGTGTCGTGATACATGAAGTGGCCGTCGAAATGGGTGTGCAGCCGGTCGCCTGGTCGAGGCCTAGCTCAGAATCTCGGTAATCTCGCCCTGGCGATTGAGTTGGTCCAGATAAGCGTCGGCCAAGTCGATGCGGTGCTGGCTGGGGACCGTCGGGCGGGACCGGAAGGACTGCGATCTCATCTCGTGGTAGAGCGAGTGGCCGGCGAACTCGACACGGCTTTCCAGGCTGGCGCCGTTGCGCCAGGGTACGTCGCATTTGGCGCACTGAAGACCGTTCAGATCGGCGTCGAGCAAAGAGGTGGGGTCCGCGTTCAAACGCCGCAACCGACGCATGGGCTCGCCGTTCCAGATTTCCTCGAAGGCTTGGAAATGAACGTTGCCGATTATGTATTGGCCGAACACGTCTTCGCAGCAGCCCTTCACCTGACCGTCGGCTCGAATGTAGATGTAGTCATAGAGATGCCCGCACTGGGGCCGGTTCTCCAGATCGTTGATCGGCTCCGGGCCGCCCAGCTCGACGTTGCCGGCCCAGTTGTCGATGGTTTGGCCGAAGGCGTTGTCGAGCAGCGGACGCCAGAAACCAAGCTCACGTTCCAAGGCCTGCGGGTCTTCCTCCAGGATCGACACCGAGAGATAGAGGGGATGGCCACGTTGTTCGTTTTCCTTGACGAGTTGGAGAACGTTCTCGAAGACGCGCTTGTAGACTGGTTTGCCGCCTTTCGAGGGCCGCGCCTTGTCGTAGCGTTCCTGAACGACGGAATCGATGGAGAACTGGACGAAGTTAAGCCTGGAATCGAGAATCTTGTCCCGCTTCCGTTGGTTCAGCAGGGACGCGTTGGTAATCAACTGCAAAACGAAATCGTCGGGATGCGGCAAGTTGACCATTTCGAAGAAGTCCGGGTTCATGGTCGGCTCGCCGTTGCCGTTGATCGAAATTCTGGCCGCCATGCCCGCCTCTTCGAGCCGGCCGAGAATCTTCTGATAG
>JANQIJ010000048.1 GCA_028282185.1 Rhodospirillales bacterium | reverse complement strand
ATCGGCCGGGGCGAAGGGGTGCAGGTCGCCGAACGCCGGCCAAGTGATCGGCATCATCTCTGCCGCTGCGTTGAGCTTCATGGTGCACGACCCCAAGGGGATCATCGCCCGGTTCAACGCCAGGTCCTTGTCCTCCAGCCGTTTCAGATAACGCATCATCCCGGTTTCCGAGCGATGGACGTGGAACACCGGATGGGTCAGGAAATCGCTTTCGCGAACCAGGCCCTGGGGCAGGCCGGCGGGCGGGTTCCGGGCCTCGATTTCGGTGGCCGTCACCGGTGCGCCGTCGCCGGCGAAGATTTCGAACAGGTCGTTCAGGTCGCTCGGCCGGGTGGTCTCGTCCAACGAGATGCCGATCCGCCCGTCCGCATGGCGGCGCAGGTTGATCGACCGCTCGACCGTGGCGGAATGGATCGCGTCGGCCACCGCCGGATCGCCCAGATCGACGGTCAGGGTGTCGAAGAAACTGTCGCCCAGGACCGCCGCGCCCTGGGCCTTGAGCCCGGCCGCCAGAACGGCGGTCAGGCGATGAACCCGCCGGGCGATGGTCTTCAGGCCCTCCGGTCCGTGATAGACGGCGTACATCCCGGCGATATTGGCGAGCAGAACCTGCGCCGTGCAGATGTTGGACGTGGCTTTTTCCCGGCGGATGTGCTGTTCGCGGGTCTGCAGGGCCATGCGGTAGGCCGGCTTGCCATGGACATCGATCGACACACCGATCAGCCGCCCCGGCAGGGTTCGTTTGAACTGGTCCCGCGCCGCCATAAAGGCGGCATGGGGGCCGCCGAAGCCCATGGGCACGCCGAACCGTTGGGCCGAGCCGACGACGATGTCGGCGCCCCATTCGCCCGGCGGGGTCAATAGGACAAGGCTCAGCAGGTCCGTCGCCACGGTCACCAGGGCGCCCGCTGCATGGGCCTTCTCGACCACAGGGGCGAAATCCGGCACGCCGCCGCCGCTCCCCGGATATTGCAGAACCAAGCCGAAGACATCCGCGTCGAAATCATCGAACGGATCGCCGACCTGGACCGTCAGGCCCAGGGGCGCGGCCCGTGTTTCGATTACGGCGACGGTCTGGGGGTGACAGTCGGCATCGACGAAGATCGTCCGCCCCTTGTGCTTGCCGGCGCGCTGCATCAGGGTCATCGCCTCGGCCGCCGCCGTGCCCTCGTCCAAAAGCGACGCATTGGCCATGTCCATGGCGGTCAGGTCCATGACCGCCTGCTGATAGTTCATCAGGGCTTCCATGCGGCCCTGGCTGATCTCCGCCTGATAGGGCGTGTAGGCGGTATACCAGCCGGGGTTTTCCAAGACATTGCGCAGGATCACCGGCGGCGTCAGGCACGCGTAGTAGCCCATGCCGATCATTGAGCGAGCGACCGTGTTCTTGGCCGCCATCCGGGCCAGGCGGTCCAGGGCGTCGGCTTCGGGCATGGGCGCGTCGGTCAGTCCCCCGGGCTTGAGGATCGCCGGCGGCACTGTTTTCTCGATCAGTTCTTCAAGCGACGTCAGGCCGACGGCATCCAGCATATGCGCGATGTCGTCGTCGCCCGGCCCGATGTGACGCCCAACGAAGGAGTCGCGCGCGGCCAGCGCCTCAAGCCCGTCCCGAGCCATCAACCCAGGCCCTCGACATGCGTCTTGTATGCCTCGGCGTCCATCAAGCCGTCCAGATCCGACGGGTCGGCCGGCTTGATCTTGAAGAACCAGCCATTGCCCTCGGGGTCTGAATTGACCAAGGTCGGATCGTCGGCCAAGGCCGCGTTGCCTTCGATGATTTCGCCGGCGAAGGGGGCATAGACCTCGCTTGCGGCCTTGACCGATTCGACGACCCCGGCCTCGCCGCCGGTATCGACCTGGGTGCCCGCTTCGGGCACTTCGACGAAGACCACATCGCCCAATTGCTGTTGCGCGAAATCGGTGATTCCGACGGTGGCGACGTCGCCGTCCAATAGGACCCATTCATGGTCTTCGGTGAACTTCATGGTCATGCTCTTGCCTCTCTTCGCTGCCTTATTGACGTTGCGGTTGGGTTCAGGTTTTGACATAGCGGTGTTTGACGAACGGCGGTCGGACGACGCGGGCCGCCAGAGGCTTGCCGCGGACCATCAGGTTGACGGGCGTTTCCGGCTGCGCGTGATCGATCGCGACATAGCCCATGGCGATCGGGCCCTCGACCGTCGGCCCGAACCCGCCCGAGGTGACCTGCCCGATGGTCGCGCCCGCCGTGTCCTGGATTTCCGTGCCGGCGCGGGCCGGCGCCCGGCCGTCGGGGATCAGCCCGACCCGCTTGCGAGACACTCCGTCGGCCAACTGGCGCAAGATCACTTCGGCGCCCGGAAACCCGCCGG
>JANQIJ010000043.1 GCA_028282185.1 Rhodospirillales bacterium | reverse complement strand
CCGTCATTGCTACGTGTTGTTGCGATCCGGCGGGGACTGGATTTACTACGATCCCATGGGCAACTTCACCTTGGCCGCGGTCGTCGGCCCGCGCGGCGTGCTGGCGATTTTGCGGTTCTTTCGCGACCTTGGTGACCGGCCGCTGCTTTATCGGCCCGTCCTGCCGCCGGGTCCGCGGTCGCTGGCCTGGCGTCCTTATACCTGTGTCGAGGCGGTGAAGCGAGTGCTTGGCCCCAACGCGCCCTGGGTCGTCACCCCTTGGCAATTGTATCGCTGCCTGATGGCGCGCCAAGCGCTGGATGGTGCGCTGCCGGCAGGCCGGCGCCGGCGACCAGGCGGGATCCGGACGAAGCATGACACGCTCTAGCCGCCAAGCACCGATCCGGCGATGATCGCGGCGAAAACGATGAGGCCGAAATCACGGTTTGACTTGAACCGCTGCAGGCAGATCTTGGCATCGTCGAGATCGACGGACCGCACCTGCCACGCGAGGTGCAGGGCGCCCAGACCCAGACCCGCGTAGTAGGCCGGATGCAGTTGGGCCAACCATCCGGTCAGCGCCAGCAGGGCGGTTGTCCCGCCATAGAACCCGATCAACCAACCCTGTGTCGAGGCGCCGAACTTGATCGCCGTCGACTTAATGCCGACCAGGATATCGTCCTCCTTGTCCTGATGGGCGTAGATTGTGTCGTAACCGAGTGTCCACAGCACCCCGGCGCCATAGAGCGCGACGGCCGCCGGGGCCAGTCCGCCGTGGATCGACGCGTAACCCATCAGCGCTCCCCAGTTGAAGGTCAGGCCAAGCACCAGCTGCGGCCAGTAGGTGACCCGCTTGGCGAAGGGATAGAGCGCGACCAGGGCGAGGGATGATGCGCCCAGGATGATGGTGAATAGATTCAGTTGCAGCAAGATCAACAGACCCGCGCCCAACTGCAGGGCGAGAAACGCCACCGCCCGGCGCACGGAAATCTGCCCGGATGCGATGGGCCGACCGGCGGTCCGCGCGACCCGTTTGTCGAAATCCCGGTCGGCGATGTCATTGACCGTGCAGCCGGCGCCGCGCATCACCAGCGCGCCCAGGGCGAACAGGGCCAGCAACCAGGGATCGGGCCAGCCGGGCTTGACCGGCAGGACCGGCACCGAAGCGGCCAGCGCCAGGCTCCACCAACAGGGCAGCAGCAACAGCCAGGTCCCGATCGGCCGGTCGAGCCGGACCAGCCGCAAATAGGGTCGGACCGCCGGCATCGGGACCCGGTCAATCCAGCCGCCCTGCGGAATGTCGCTTGCCTTGGCCCGGCAGTCGTTGCCATCCGGTTCTTGAGTATCCATGGGGCTAAGTAATAGGGTCCTAGGCTCCGTCATTGGAAGGACAAAACGCCATGTCGGGGACCGTCCGCCTGTTCGTCGAGGGCGATCTGGCAGCCGATGCCGCCGTTGCCGTGACCGCCGACCAGGCCCATTACCTGGGTCGGGTCATGCGCCTGGGCGCGGGAGACCAGTTGTTGGTCTTCAACGGCCGCGACGGCGAATGGCGTGCCGTGGTTGACGCCCTGGACAAACGTGGCGGCCGCCTGACCGCCCGGCGACAGTCGCGGCCCCAGTCCGCCGAACCCGATCCCGCCGATCAGCCCTGGTTGGCCTTTGCGCCGATCAAAAAGATCGGCACCGATTTCATCGCTCAGAAAGCGACGGAACTGGGCGCGGCGCGGTTGTTGCCGGTGATCACCGCCAACACGCAAACCAACAGGGTTAGGTGCGACAGGTTGCGGGCGACGGCGCTTGAGGCGGCCGAGCAATGCGGCCGCCTGTCCCTGCCCGATGTCCTGGAGCCGGCGGCGTTGGGCCAATTGGCGCTCGATTGGCCGAAAGACCGCCGCCTGTTCCTGCTTGACGAGACCGGGGTCCAAACCGGGCGGGCCAGGTTTCTGGCGGGCGCGGTTGCCGAGCATCCCGGACCCTGCGGTTTTCTTGTCGGGCCCGAGGGCGGGTTCATCGACGGCGAACTTGACAGGCTTGCTAGATTGCCGTTTGTCACGCCGGTCACCTTGGGGCCGCGCATTCTGCGTGCGGAAACGGCCTGCCTGGCGGCGCTCGCCGGCTGGCAAACCCTTGCAGGCGACGGGCGATAGGGGCAGATTGGGCCGCCGTATTCGTGCCCATGAAGCGGGCAAGACCGATATTCGCCCAATCGATAAACCGCCGTTCCTGCGGCACCCAATAGACCGGAAGATTTTCATGTCCGCTGCACCGCAAGCCATTCCCGTCACCGAAAAGGCCCAATTGGTCGAATACATGGAGGCCGGCTGCAAGCCTGCGCGCGACTGGCGCATCGGCACCGAACACGAGAAGTTTGCCTACGACCGCAAGACCTTGCGTCCGCTGCCCTATGAGGGCGGTGGCGGTATCCGTGCCCTGTTGGACGCGCTCTGCCGGTTCGAATGGCAGCCGGTTCTTGAGAACGGCAACGTTATCGCGCTTTCGAAACCGGACAAGAGCTCGATCTCGTTGGAGCCGGCGGGGCAACTGGAACTGTCCGGCGCGCCCGTCGAAACCATCCACCAGACCTGCGGCGAGGTCACCGAACACCTGAAGCAGGTCAAGGCGATCGCCGCGGAAATGGGCATCGGGTTCGTGGGGCTCGGCTATCAGCCGAAATGGCCCCGTGAAGACATGCCCTGGATGCCCAAGGGGCGGTACAAGATCATGCGCGACTACATGCCGACCCGGGGCGAATTGGGCCTGCATATGATGCAGTCGACCTGCACCGTGCAGGTCAACCTGGATTTCGACAGCGAAGCGGCGATGACGCGGATGTTCCGCGTTGCCCTGGCCCTGCAGCCGATCGCCACGGCGCTTTGGGCCAATTCGCCGTTCCGCGAAGGCAAGCCCACGGGTTATCTGTCCTACCGCTCGCATATCTGGACCGACGTCGATCCCGACCGCTCCGGGACCCTGCCCTTCGTGTTCGAGGACGGCTTCGGCTTCGAACGCTGGGTCGATTACATCCTGGATGTGCCGATGTATTTCGTCTATCGCGACGGCGCCTATATCGACGCCGCCGGCCAGTCGTTCCGCGACTTCATGACCGGCCGCCTGCCGGCTTTGACAGGCGAACTGCCGACCATGAAGGACTGGGAAGACCACATGACCACGGTGTTCCCGGAAGTGCGCTTGAAGACCTTCCTGGAAATGCGCGGCGCCGACGGCGGACCCTGGGCCCGGCTGTGCGCCCTGCCGGCCTTTTGGACGGGCCTGTTGTACGACACCGACGCCCGTCAGGCGGCCTGGGACCTGGTCAAGGATTGGACCCAGGAAGAGCGTGAAACCATGCGCCGGGAGGTGCCGAAGACGGCGTTGAAGACGGCGTTCCGCGACGGCGTCGTCAAGGACGTGGCCTGCCGGGCCCTGTCCATCGCCCGCCAGGGATTGAAGAACCGGGAGCGGCTCGATTCCGTCGGCCTGGACGAGACCCATTTCCTGCAGCCGCTCTATCAAATCTGCGACAGCGGCCTGACCCCGGCCGAGGAACTGTTGACCGCCTTCGAGCGGCGCTGGGACGGCCAGGTCGATCCGGTGTTCACCGAATACGCTTATTGACCCGGCGGCGCGGGCGGACCGACGGAACTTCTTGCCGCTCCGTTGCCGAGGAGCTAGGTTCCGGCCGCACGCCAAGACCCCCGATCTCCCGGATTGATTTGAGACCTTCGCCATGACAGACCTGCGCGCCCTTGCGGAAAACGCCAATGCCTGGCCCTTCGCCGAAGCCCGGGCGCTGTTGAAACGTTTGGGCGGCAAGTGTCCGGAAAAGGGTCATGTCCTGTTCGAAACGGGCTATGGCCCGTCGGGTCTGCCGCATATCGGCACCTTCGGCGAGGTTGCCCGGACCACCATGGTGCGCCACGCCTTCGGGCTTCTGTCCGACATGCCGACCAGGCTCTATGCCTTCTCCGACGACATGGACGGGCTCCGCAAGGTGCCCGACAACCTGCCGAACCAGGAAATGCTGGCGGAACACCTGGGCAAGCCGCTGACCGCCGT
>JANQIJ010000005.1 GCA_028282185.1 Rhodospirillales bacterium | reverse complement strand
CATGGGGTTGCCCATGTTGCCGACGCCGATAAAACCGATCTGTGCCATGGGTGTGCCCCCCTTCGTCCCGTGTTTTGATGAATGGCGCCATTCATAGTGGGCAACCGCATGAGGGGCAACGGCGGTTTATGCAATTCAAAGGCATCAAGCCGCCCATCTCCGGACGGCCGGCCCCAAGCGAATGGCTGAGGGGGCCCGTTGGTCCCCTCAGCCGGCGGCTTTCGGCATCAGGCGTTTGCCGTCTTGGGGCCGCGAACTTCCTTGATCGGCCAATGCAACAGCGCCGACAGGAGACCCAGCGCGATGCTCAACCACCACATGGCGTCATAGGACTGGTACAGATCAAAAATGAACCCGGCCAGCCAGGCGCCCAGGAATCCGCCCAGTTGGTGGCCGACAAAAACGATTCCGAATAGGGTCGCCATGTATTTGGTGCCGTACATCGTTGCCACCAGTCCGCTCGTCAATGGCAGGGTTCCGAGCCACAGGAAGCCCAGAATGCAGCAGAACAGCATCACGGTCGGAACCGTTGGCGGCATTACCAGGAACAGCGTGAAGGCACCGGCGCGGATCACGTACAAGAGGCTCAGAAGGTTCTTTCTGGAATACCAGTCGCCCAAGACGCCGCAGAAGTAACTGCCGACGATGTTGCAGAGCCCGATCAGCGTCAACCCGGTCGCGCCGACCCAGGTGTCGAAACCGAGATCATCGAGATAGGCCGGCAGGTGAACCAGGACGAAGGCCAGGTGAAAGCCGCAGACGAAAAATCCCGCGTTGAGCAGCCAGAAGCTTCTGTCGCTGCCGGCGTTGCGAAGTGCTTCGCCCATGGTTTGGTTTTCCGAGCCGTCGTCGGCGGCAAACCGGCCGGAAACACCCCGGACCAGCGGCAGCATCAAGAGCGCGGTGGCCGCCAGGATCAACAGGCTCGTGCTCCAGCCGTGCCCTTTCAGAAGGAAATGCGTATAGGGCAGCGCCAGGAACTGGCCGATGGACCCGCCCATGGAGACCAGGCCCAGAGCGGCCCCCCTTTTTTCCGGCGCGACCGCGCGGCTTGCCATGCCCAGCAAGACCGAAAACCCCGTCCCACCCAGACCCAGGCCGATCAAAGTACCGCCGATCAAAAGCTGATTGCCGTCCCCGGAGAGGGTCATGACCGCCAAGCCCGTGGCATAGAGAAGACCGCCCGCCGCGGCGATCAGCCCGGCGCCGTAACGGTCGGACAAGGCGCCGAACACGGGGGATGTCAAACCCCAGAGCAGGTTCATCAGGCCCAGTGCCAGGGCGTAGGTTTCCCGGCCCAATCCTAAGTCGATGGAGATGGGGGTCATGAACAGGCCCAGGCCCTGACGCGTGCCCACCGCGATCCCCATGATTGATCCGGCGCAAAGAACGATGGTCCAAAAGGAGCGAGACATCATGCGAGTCCTTTGTTGTTTTCCGCTCGGACCCGAAGCCTAGGCTGGAGATATAAATCAGGAAAACGAATTAAATTGACTGAATAATCAGATTATTTGATGTTCAGTCATGGACAAGACGCTGGATCTGGACCTGCTTCGGTCTTTCGCCGCGGTTGCCGAAACCCGCAGCTTTACCCGCGCCGCCGAACGGGTGGGGCGGGTTCAGTCGGCGGTGAGCATGCAAATCAAGCGGCTTGAGGAGACCCTCGGCGTGTCCTTGTTGGACAGGAACAACAAGATCGTTCGCCTGACCTCGGACGGTGTGGTGTTGCTGCGCCATGCGGAGCGCATGCTGCGGCTGAACGAGCAGGTCATGGCGGATTTCGGGCACGAGGCCGTGCACGGCCGGGTGCGTGTCGGCGCGACCGACACCTCCATGTGTTTCCTGCCAGGCGCCTTGGCCCGGTTCGCCAAGTCGCATCCCCTGGTCGAGCTGGAAATCCGCTGTGACCGAAGCTGGGAGACTCTGGACGCTTTAGAGGCGGACGCGATCGACATCGCGCTTGTGACGCAATCCTGCGGCCGCCCGAAGGGTGAGGTCGTCCGCACGGAACCGCTTTACTGGGCCATCGCGAGGGATTCCACCGTGGACGAACTGGACCCCGTGCCCTTGGCGATCTTCGCGCCCGGATGCGTTTACCGCGAGGACGCGTTGAAGCGGCTTGAGGCGTCGGGAAAATCCTACCGCCACGCTTACAACAGCGCCAGCCGGGATGGCCTGAACGCGGCGGTGGAGGCCGGCCTCGCCGTGACCATGATTCCCGAACGCCTGGTTGACGGTAATCTGCGCATTCTGGGCACCGCCGATGGGTTTCCGGCCCTGCCGGAAATCGAAATCACGCTGCATCGGGCGCCCAGGCTCAGTGACGCGGCCGAGGCCTTCGCGGTTAGCTTGGCCGAGACCTTGCTCGGCGGCCCCGAGGCCAGCATTGCGATTGTGTAAGAATGGCGGCGGACGCAGTCTGGAGCCAACCGGTCTCAGGTGATCTGTGTCTCTTGTTTCCCTGATATATCGGGAAGATACAGGGAAAACTCTAAATTACAGGCGTTCTCGCGATGTGAAGCATGCTGAACGCGTCCAAACTTGCGGGCCAGCGAACCGGAAACGGCGTCTCAGCTATTCAACCTAACCGTGACACGCTCTAGGAATTTATATGCCTCTTCGGCTTTGCCGGGGGTCTGCGATTTCCCGGGGTTCTGCGATTTCCAAGCGGTGGAAGTTCCGCGCATGGCATTGATAAAGGAAGGGGCGGGGTTGCTTGTTCCCCGCTTTCATTTTAGCTCACCAGATAAATTCTCGAGAAGCTCTCTTTCACGGCGGCGGTGATCTGATCGAGCCGTCTGGCGATATGGCCGTTCATAAGCTGGGCGGCCAGGTCCGCATCCCGCGCGGCCAGGGCTTCGGCTATTCTTAGATGTTCTTTTTGGGTGTATTTGCGCCGTTCATCCATGTCCACCCAACGGAAATACTTGATCCGGTCGTTGACGTTTTTCAGCGTCTGGATCAATTCCATGTTGCGGCTCAGGGCGGCGATGCTTTGGTGAAAATGTTCATCGAGGGCTACAAGCTCTTCGCTGCTGCTTCCCTCTCTTTCATGGCTGGTTTCCTCCAGGAATTGAAGCAGCGCGTTGACTTCCTGTTCGGTTGCCAGTTCGCAGGCAAGACGGACGGCCGCGGATTCCAAAATCGCTCGAAACTGGTAAAGCTCGTACATTTCCCGGGGCTTCAGGTCCCGGCAGAAAAAGCCGCGGCCCTGTTTCGTGACCAGGAAACCTTCGGCCACAAGTCGGTTCAGGGCTTCTCGCAGGGGTGTTCGGCTGGCCCCCAGGCGCTGCGCGAGATCGACTTCGTTTATCCGTTCCCCCGGTTTGAATTTGAACGATATCGCCATGTCCTTGACGGTGTTGTAGACGCTTTCCGTCCGGCTTTTCGTTTTTTCCTCGGGATGACACATAAAAACGGCTGCTCAGGTTCGGGGTGGGTATGCCAAACCCATTTAAGGATTTCGCTTTGGTGTCGGCGCATCTCGTTCAACCGCGGCATTAGTGTTACGGCGGGCATTAATCTCTTTTCGCAGATTTTTTATAAACTGTATACAGTTTGGTGTTTATTAGCGCGAACTCGAGAGGGAAGCCATGGCCTATAAATTGCTCGATTATGATGAGATGTACGGGGATAAAGCCGACATCGGTCTTGCGTTGAAGGTTGTCATGCGCGGACGGCGGGAAACGCGGGAATTCGAGTTAATCGGAGAGCAGACACGCACTCTTTGCCGGCATGAGGTTCATGAGTTCATCCTGACGGATGAGGAGGGGCAGGGGCCGGGCGGTATCGTCAATCGCTGTGCCTATATCGGTTTTGCCGAGGTTCTGGACGGGGGGCTGATCGCCGTCGGCGATCGTCTGGAGGCCGGAGGTTTATTGATCGGGACCGTGGTCGGTTTTGACTATAACCACATGCCGAATCACATGAATATCGTGTTGCATTCCGAAAACATGCGGACTGGAGAAGAGCTTGGTTTCAGGCCCGGCCAGAGCATGGTGCTTACCCGTTAGGGTGCTTTCCGATCAAATCGCATTTCCCATTTAAACACCTCCGTTGAAATGATGTGCCGAAATATTCGGTCCGCACCTGCCGTGATGGGGGCTGCCGCATATATGAAATTCTGAAGAATGCCGGCGATAAAATTCGCGGGAATGAAGCGAAAGCGCAGGAGGGAATAGGGGGCAATTCTCGCCTGATTGACAAAATTGTATTTCGATCTGTATACAATAAATACAATATAAGGCTTTATAGGGGAGGCTGACGCATGACTCCGAACAGGTCCGTCCGTTTGAACAGTGCTCAAATCATCTTGAAAATGCTGGAGTTGCACGGCGTGCGGCATGTTTTCGGCTTGCCCGGCGAGACCACGATAGGCTGGTACAAGGAGTGGCGTCGCAGTTCGGACATCGAGTATATCCTGACCCGCGATGAACGAACCGCGTCCTACGCGGCGGAAGCTTACGCGAAGGCAACCGGTCGGCCCGCAGTTCTGGAAGCCCCAAGCCCAGGCGTAACCCATTGTTCTCCCGGGGTTGCCGAGGCTTACCTGAGTTCGGTCCCGGTCATTTATTTCAGTTCCGACATCCCGATCAACCAGGATAAAAAACACGGTTTGACGGGCATCGATCAGACGGCCCTTTACGCAAGCATCAGTAAGGAATCGTTTGTTCTGACCAATGCGGCGGAGATTCCTTTTCTGATGCGCCGTGCCTTCCGCGTTGCCACTTCGGGCCGTCCCGCACCGGTCCATATCCGTGTGCCCATCAACATTTTCGGCGAGGAAGCGGAGGTCAACGACCTTTATGCGGAATCTGAATACAGCAAGTACCCGGCGCACCGTCCCGTCGCCGACCATGCCAAATTGCGGGCCGTGATCGAACAGTTGCTGGCAGCGGAGAAGCCCGTCATCGTCTGCGGTCAGGGGGCTTTGATTTCGCAGGCTTCCGACGCCGTGTTGGATGTCGCGGAACTGTTGCAGGTGCCCGTGGGGACGACGACGTCCGGTAAGGGCATCATTGCGGAAACGCACCCCCTGTCACTTCGGGTGATCGGTGCGCGGGGCGGGATGGCCTATGCCAACGACTATGTCAGAGAGGCCGATGCGATTTTCTTCGTCGGCAGCAATACGGATTCCAGCGCGACGGACCATTGGCAGCTCTATGGCGACCCGTTCGAAAAAACGTTCATGCACCTGGATATTGCGGAAGCCCATGTGGGCAACAACTTTCCCTTGAAGGTCGGTTTGGTCGGGGATGCCCGGGCCAGTCTGGAATACATGGCGGAACTGATCCGTCGGGAGCATGCGGGGCTCAGTCGCGAGGCGGTCGATCTGACATCCTTGAAACGGACGGCGCTCGACAACGTTTTCCGTTCCAACACGCCCATGCCCGAAGGGGCCATCTCTCCCGTCAAGGTAACCCAGGTGTTGGACGAAATCCTGCCGGAGAATGTCATCGTCACGACAGAACCCGGCGTCAGTGCGATTTATCCGTCCGCCCTGTTGTCCCTGAAACAGCAGGGGCGGCGTTATCTCACCAACTATTCCATGGGGGCTTTGGGATATGCCGTGCCGGCGGGCCTGGGGGCCGCCTACGCATCGGATGCCCCGATCGTGACGTTTACCGGTGACGGTTCGTTCGGGTTCGTGATCGGCGATATGGAAACCATCAAACGCAGCGGCAAGAACATCACGATCATTCTGACAAGGAACGACACCTTCGGATGGATCCGCGGCGAGGCCATTTTGCTGGACGACGTGGACGAGCCCTGGTCGACCGATTTCGGTGGCGTGGATTATGTCAAGGTTGCGGAAGCCTTCGGCTTCAGGACAGCCCGAATTACTTCGGAAGCTGAAATCGAGTCCACTCTGACGGATGCCATCCGGCATGAAGGGGCCAGCTTTATCGAAATGTGGGTCCCCTCGCAGGACAAGATCGTTCCCTTCGTGCCGTCCTGGGTGAGGTCGGCAAAACGGAAAGGGCTGCCCTACTTCGAATGAACAAAGCGTAATTGGCGGGCGTAAGCCTGTCCGAAGAGTCCGAACAACCCAGAGAGAAACAAGGAGGCTTTATCCATGAGATATTTGAAACAAGGGTTCGTCGCGGCACTTGGTTTGGCGATGGCGATTGCGACCGGTTCCGCCGCGAACGCGGATGGATTCCCCAAAAAGGATGTTACCCACATTATTCCCTGGAGTGCCGGTGGTGGCACGGATGCCGCCATGCGGCGTTTCATGCACCACGCCGAAAAACAGCTGGGTGTGAAGATCAACAGCCAGAACGTGAAGGGTGCTCAAAGCGGCATCGGCGTTCACAAAACCATGACGTCCCGCCCCGATGGCTACACCATCGGCACCTTGACCTGGGACAGTGTGATAACGGTTCCCAATAACAAGCTCGTCCCCGGTTATGATCTGGACAAGCTTTCGTTCCTGGGCACCATCACGCTGCATTCGACGGCCCTGGCGGTGCGTGCCGATTCGCCCTGGAAAACGATCCAGGATTTCATTGCCGCCGCAAAGAAGAATCCCGGCAAGCTGACCATTTCCAACGTGGGGACGGGGGGTGTCTGGCATCTGCCGGCCCTCGACATGGCCGATAAAACCGGCATCAACGTGCGGCATATTCCCTATCCGAAAGGCTCCGCGCCGCAACGGGAAGCGCTGTTGTCCGGTGAAACCGATGCGGCCAGCATCAGCGTTGCCTCGGTCTTCCCCGCGATCAAGGCCGGGAAGGCTCGTATTCTCGCCGTGATGGGCAACGAACGGGATCACGCTCTTCCCGACGTCCCGACCTTCAAGGAACTGGGCTATGATGTCGTTTGGGGCAGCTTCCGCATGGTTGCCACGCAAAAGAAGGCGCCGCAGGAAGCGAAAGACAAACTTGAAGCCGCTTTCGCCAAGGTCTTCAAGGACCCGGAGTTCATCAAGAAGGCTGAAGAAACCGCCATGGGTGCGGTTTGGATGAATGCCAAGGAAACCGAGACCTTGGTCAAGACCATGGGAAACAAGGCCTCTGCGTTGGTCGCCGACCTCAAAAAACGTGGTCTCTTGAAATAGCGGGCTGATCCAATGGCCGCCGGTAGACCGTGATGCGGTCTGCCGGCGGTTTGCCTGCCCGTGGAACGGCTTCAAGTTGTCCTTTACCCAGGGGAGAGAAACGGACCTGATAGCGCTAGGATCAGCGGGCAACCAGGGAGGACTTACAATTATGTTTTCAGGCAGGGAAGCACTGGTCATTGGACCCTTGCTGGTCTTCAACACCGTCTACCTGGTGCAGGCCCTGGATATGCCGACACCTTTTGAGGCCGGTGAGCCCGGTCCGGCGTTTTTTCCCCTGGTTCTTTGTGCCCTGATTTACGTGAGTTCCTTCGGCGTCATGTTTTCCCGTCGAGCCGACGGTGACGCCGATGCTGGTGATGGGGGAAGCGGTGACGAAATGCCGGCCGATGGCAAATCAATTCGCCCGTTTCTGGCAATTGGGGCGACGGCGCTGTTTATTTTCATGTTGGATACCTTCGGGTATTGGCTGTCCACGTTCATTTATGCGCTGACCATCAATATTATTTTTGAATATTCCAGCGGCGAAAACATGCGCCGCGTCGGCGCGTTGGCTGTTCTTGTTTCCGCCGCGCTGACGGTTTTGGGTTGGCTGTTTTTCGTCAAGCTGTTCGATCTTCACCTGCCGACCGGAGTGATCTGGCATGCTGGCTGACTTGGCGGGTGGTTTCCTGAAGCTCTTTGAGTTCTGGACATTCCTGCACCTGGTGGGCGGTTTCCTGTTGGGCCTTGTTTTCGGCGCCATTCCCGGATTGACGGCGACACTGGCCATCGCCTTGTTGCTGCCCTTCACCTTCGGCATGGAACTGAGCAATGCCCTGGTCATGGTCATGGGCATCTACATGGCGGGCATTTATGCGGGCAGCGTAACGGGCATCACCGTCAACATCCCGGGCGCCCCTTCCGGGGTCATCACGAGTATTGAGGGCCATCCCTTGATGAAGAAGGGGCATGGGGCCAAGGCCCTGGGGCTTGATGCCTTTGCCTCGAGCGCCGGCGGCATGATCGGCGCGCTGGTTTTGATGTTTGTCGCCTTTCCCATGTCGGAACTCGCCCTGTTGTTCAAAACACCGGATAAATTCTCATTGGTCTTGCTGGCCGTGGTGACGGTCACGATTGTCTCCAATGGTTCCCTATGGAAAAGCATCATTTCCATGACCATCGGCCTGATGCTGGCCACGGTCGGCATCGATCGCATGATACCAGTGGGCCGGTTTCATTTTGACAGCCCCCATCTGGTCGAGGGGGTTGGGTTGTTGCCGGCGGTTATCGGCCTGTTCGCGGTTTGCGAGCTGCTGTCGCAGGCGGCGAAAAGTACGACCATCAAGGCGGCGGTCCATAAGGCCGTGCAGCCGGTTTTCAAGCGCCGGGACTTTATCCCGACCTTCAAGGAAATCCGGGATATCGGTCTGGTGACCTATGTGAAAAGTTCGGTCATCGGCACCGTTATCGGCATGCTGCCGGGGGGTGGGGCGGCCATGGCATCATTCATTGCCTATGCGGAAGCCAAACGGGTCTCCAAACGACCGGAAGAATACGGCAAGGGATCGCACGAGGGACTGGCGGCGGCTGAATCCTCCAACAACGCCATGTGCGGCGGCGCGCTCATTCCGTTGTTGACACTTGGTATTCCCGGGGACGCCGTGACGGCCATTATCTTCGGGGTCTTGTTGATCCAGGGGTTGGCGCCGGGCCCGGACCTGTTAAGCGGCAGCTTCGCGGCCCTCTCGCCCATGTTCGCCGCCCTGTTTATCGCCTCCACATTCGTCTTTATATCGATCCTGATCTTTGGTCCCTACTACGTCAAAATCACTCGGCTCAATCGGGGGATGCTTTACAGTTTCATCGCCATGATCGCCATGGTCGGAACCTACGCCTCGGCCTTTTCATTCTTCCAGATGTGGGTGGCGCTGGGGATCGGCGCGGTGGGCTTTTTCCTCCGTGCCATGGGATATCCCGTCATCCCCATCTTGATGGGGGTTATCCTCGGCCCTTATTTGGAGGAATATCTCCGACGGTCAATGATCATCAGCGAGGCCAACCCGATGATCTTCCTGACCTCGCCGATCAGTCTCTCGCTGTTGGCTTTGACCTGCGTGTTTGTCTATTTTCTCCGCGTTCGCAGGCCTCGCGTTTGACGCCGGTTCTTTTTCATTCGCCCGCCAGGAGGGAGGCATTGCCGCCCGCGGCCGTCGTATCGATGCAGACGTGCCGTTCAAGAACGCATCGGTCGTACATGTCTTTGGACATCATCAACGGGACGATTGCCCCACCGCGGTTTGCCAAGGCGGACCTTGCCGCCGACAGGTCTTCCCGGTCGGACCACAAAGCCACGCCGTCGAGACCCGGAAGGCGGGACAAGTCTTCCCGTGCAAGAACGCCGTCGATTTCGTTGGGGCCTTCGGCACCGGGCGCGACAATCACCGTCTGACAACCGGCACTTTCAGCAATCCGCGACTGTTCCCGGGCATCCTCCAATGTCGGCCCCAGGCAGAGGATCGTCCCCCGTGGGAAAAGCGACAGCCTGTTGGACTCTCCGGTCGGTCCGCGCATGTCCCGGACCGAGAGTGGGGCGGGTTGTTTATCGGCGTTTTCCCGCAGAAGCGCGGCAACCTTCTCAAGGCCGGCGGCCTTCCCGGTCACAGGGGAATTCTCCGGCAAGGCTTGTTTCAGGAAGCGGGGCAGATAGGTCGGTCCGCCGGCTTTCGGTCCCGTGCCCGACAGACCCTCTCCGCCGAAGGGCTGCGAGCCGACAATGGCGCCGATCTGGTTTCGATTGATATAGATATTGCCCGCCTTGATCCGGCGGGTGATTTTTTCCACCCGGTCGTCGATCCGCGTGTGCAGTCCGAAGGTCAGGCCGAAGCCGCTGGCGTTTATGTCGTCGATGACCTGGTCGATCTCGCCGGGATCGAAGGTCGCCACATGCAGGACGGGGCCGAAGATTTCCTTTTCAACGGATGCGATGCCGTCGACGGAGATCACCGCCGGGCTGACATAAAACCCGTCTTCGGGTGTCTTCAGCCGCTTTAAAAGTCTTCCCTCGGCTTCGGCACGGTCGATATATGCGGTGATTTCTGCCTGGGCAGGGGCGGTGATTGCCGGCCCCACATCGGTCGAGAAAAGCCAGGGGTCGTCAAGCGACAATTGGTCCATGGCGCCGAACAGCATCTCCAAAAACGCATCGGCGATGTCCTTTTGCAGATAGAGCATCCGCAGGGCCGAGCATCTTTGGCCCGCCGATTGGAAGGCGGAGGCAACGATGTCCTTGACGGCCTGTTCGGGCAAAGCCGTTGAATCGACGATCATGGCGTTGATGCCGCCTGTTTCCGCGATGAACATGGCGTCCGGGGCCAGGTTTTCCGCCATGGCCCGGTTGATGGTTTGGGCGGTGGTTGTCGATCCCGTAAAGCAGACACCGTTAACCCGGGCATCCGAGGTGAGCTTGGCCCCGACGGCGGCGCCCGTGCCGGGAAGAAGCTGCAACGCTTCTTTCGGCACACCGGCCTGATGCAGGAGTTTCGTGCTGATGGCGGCGATGATGGGGGTCTGTTCCGCCGGTTTGGCCAGAACTCCGTTCCCGACGGCGAGGGCGGCGGCAATCTGTCCGGTAAAGATCGCCAGGGGGAAGTTCCAGGGAGAGATACAGGCGATCACACCGCGAGGCTCGGCGGCTTCTCGGTAATCTGCCTGCGCAGCGTAATACCTTAAGAAATCGACAGCCTCGCGCATTTCCGCCACGGCGTCGACCGGGGTTTTCCCGGCTTCACGGGCGAGCGCCGCAAAGATCTCGCCGCTGTTTGCCTCGCAAAGGTCTGCCGTTTTGTTGAGAATTTCCGCCCGCCGGTCCGGGGTGCAATCGGTCCAATCGCGGGCGGCGGTAAGGGCGGCCTCGACATCCGCTTCCGAGGCATTTGTGATCAGACCGGTGATATCTTCATGTCGGGCGGGATTGACGGTTTCAATTGCGTCGCAAGGTGAGGCGTCCCCGGCGATGATCGGTCCAACCGCCCACACCTTGTCTTTGACTGCCGTCCGAGCATCGTCGAATTCGGTGATATCGTCCGTGTTCCGCAAGTCCCAGCCCTTGGAATTTTTGCGTTCCGGTTGGAACAGATTGGCGGGTCTGACAATCCGTCCCGCATTTAGGTCACGGTCTCCATCAATCTGGTCGAAGGGGTCGGCGGCGACGATTTCGGCGGGAACCTCCACATCGACGATCTGGTTGACGAAGGAGCTGTTGGCGCCGTTTTCCAACAGGCGGCGCACCAGATAGGCCAGCAGATCCCGGTGCGAGCCGACGGGGGCGTAGATCCGGCTTCTGACCCGTTCCTTTTCAAGCACCAGGTTGTGCAGGGACTCGCCCATGCCATGCAGCCGTTGGAATTCGAAGGGGACGCCTTCCGCGGTCAATTCGAGAATGGCCGATATGGTATGGGCGTTATGGGTCGCGAATTGCGGATAAATCCGCTCCGTCATCCGTAGAAGTTTATGGGCGCAGCAGATATAGGACACATCCGTCGCCGCCTTGTTCGTGAAGACGGGGAAGTCCGATACCCCATCCACCTGGGCGGCTTTGATTTCCGTATCCCAATAGGCCCCCTTGACCAGGCGGATCATGATTTTCCGGTCAAGCTCTTCGGCGAGGGCATGGAGCCAGTCAATCACGGCCGGGGCCCGCTTGCCGAAAGCCTGCACCACGACGCCGAAGCCGTCCCATCCTTCAAGCTCTTTCGAGCGGAACACGGCTTCGATCACGTCAAGGGACAGGTCAAGCCGGTCCGCTTCCTCGGCATCGATGTTGAGCCCCATGTTGGCATCCTTGGCAAGGATCGCCAGTTCCCGGACGCGGGGGACAAGTTCTTCCATGACCCGTGCCTTCTGACTGGCTTCGTATCTGGGATGAAGCGCGGAAAGCTTGATGGAGATGCCGGGGTTGGCATCGACCTGATCCGACGCGGCATGGGCGGCGAGCTTCCGAATGGCGTCGCAATAGGCATGAAAGAAGGTCGTCGCGTCTTTCGCGGTCAAGGCCGCCTCGCCCAACATGTCGTATGAAAAGGTATAGCCCCGCTGCCGGGCGTCGCGCCCGCGGTCAATGGCTTCCTCTATGGTTCGGCCCAGCACGAACTGATGGCCCATCTCCCGCATGATCCGCTGCACGGCGACACGGATGACGGGCTCTCCCAATCTTCGAACAACGGCGCGCAGCGTTTCCACCATGCCCGAGCCTTGCGGTCCCTGAAGGAGTTTCCCCGACAGCAACAGCGCCCAGGTCGAGGCGTTGACAAGCGACGAGCTGGAACCGCCGAGATGTTCTCCCCAGGAAGACGGCGCGATTTTGTCTTCGATCAGGTCGTCGATTGTTTTCGGGTCGGGAACCCGCAACAAGGCCTCCGCCAGGCACATGAGGGCGATGCCTTCGTCCGTCGAGAGGCCGTATTCCGCCAGGAAGACCTCCATAAGACCCGGGCTTCCGGACGCCCGAATGGCCTCCACCAGGGAAATGGCGCGGCGGGTCGCGCGTTTCCTGATCGCCGGGTCAAGGGCCGCCGCTTCCTGAAGCGCCGTTAAGGTTTCCCTTTCATCCGCACGCGCCAGACGGCGGATCGCCGATCGCAATGAAGAGAGGCCGCTCATCCGATTGATCTCCCGTTTTGATAAAGGGAGAATATCAATGAGGAGAAAGTTTATTTGACTTAAAATGTTTCATTCAATTTATAATTAGACTTTATTGATCGGAAAATTTGGATAAAAAGTCTATGAAGAATGGAAAAGAAAGCCGTATCGACGATTTTGATCGGAAGATTCTTGATGTTCTGTCCGTTGACGGGCGTATCACGGTGACCCGCCTGGCGGCTTTGGTCGGGATATCGAAAACGCCCTGTCAGGTGCGCCTGCAGCGCTTGATCGACCAGGGCTATATTACGGGGTTTCGGGCCATGATCGATTATCAGAAGCTGGACCGGGGTCACGTTGCTTTCGCGGAAGTCAAGCTGCGGGACACGACCCGATCAGCCCTGGAAGCCTTCAATGCTGCCGTGCAGGAAATTCCCGAGATCGAACAATGTCACATGATCGCGGGGCCCTTCGATTATCTCCTGAAGGTCCGGACCAGCGATATCAACGCCTACCGCCAGGTGCTCGGCGAGAGAATCTCCGCCCTGCCGCATGTGGCAAGCTCCTCTACATTTGTTTCCATGCAGTCCGTGAAGGAGCATGGTTCTTACGAGAAGTGCGCAAGCGGGACTTGATCAACCTAAGAAACCGAAAGATTTATTCCGCGAGGAGTCATTGATGACTGTCGTGCATCCTTAGGCACAGTACGTTAGAAAATCTAGAGCGCCCTTTTGAGGCGATGGCGGTGGGGGCAGTCTGGAGCGGATCGGTCTCGGGTGATCGAGAGCGCACGATTTCCCTGATCCGTAGGGAAGATACAGGGAAATTCTTATAATCCACATCGTCAGCAGTGGGTTACGACGGTGAACCTCGCAGCGAAACCGTGCCTTAAGCCTGAGTCCCTTATAACTCCGAACAGGGAATTAAGGTGGGGTTTGGGTGAAAGGTTTCAGGTAGTCGTGGTCTACAAGGTGGACCGGCTAACCCGGGCGCTCGCCGACTTCGCCAAGATCATCGAGACCTTCGATGCCAATGGCGCGTCCTTTGTCTCCGTCACCCAGCAGTTCAATACCACGACCTCCACCGTCACTGGACCCCGCGCTGATTAAGGTCATAGCGCGCGGATATCACTGGAACGCTCTAATGATTTCCGGGGAGGCCAAATCATATCGGGAAATTGCGAGGGTAAACGGTGTGTCTGAAGGGTATGTCCGCAGGATACTGGCGCTTGGCTTTC
>JANQIJ010000002.1 GCA_028282185.1 Rhodospirillales bacterium | reverse complement strand
GAACCGGTGACGAAGCCCGTGGCCCCGACCCGGGCCTCGATCCGGTCGGCCATGTCGCGCAGGATGTTCAGCGCGTCTTCCAGTTCCCCGGCCGAATAGGGATCGCGGGCCATGCGATACCAGACATGACGCCGGTTCGCGGTGGGAATCGCGGCCAGGCGGCGTGCCAGTTCCGCGTCCGACCATTCCCGCGCCATGGGATGGAAATGGGCCATCCAGTTGTGCTTCTGGATCGCCGGCAGGCAGGTATCGTCGATGTACTTGGCCCAGACCCGCATATCGTGCAGCGACAACGGGTCGTTTGGCCGCAACGGCGGATCGGGGTGGGCCTCGTCCAGGTATTCGTTGATGAAGTTGCTTTCGACCAGCGGGCGCCCGTCGACCATCAAGGCCGGCACGATGCCCGACGGGTTCAGCTTCTTGTACCAGTCGGCATGGTGTTCGAACTTGTTCAGATCGACGACCCGGCCTTCGTAAGGCAGGCCTTTCTCCGCCAGGCAGAGCCGCACCTTGCGGGACGCGCTGGACGCCCAGGCGTGGAACAACAGCAAGTCCGCCACGGTTAACGTTTCAAAACCGGCATCCGCGAATTCGCAGCCTAGGGCGTCATGCCCGTGATGTAATCCTGCATGGCGGTGGCATCGCGCTCGATCTCGTCCATCCGCGCCTTGACCACGTCGCCGATCGAGATCACCCCTGTCATCTGTCCGTCCACAACCACCGGAATGTGGCGAATACGCTTCTCCGTCATTTGACTCATCACGCCGACGATCCGGTCTTCCGGATGACACGTCACGACAGTCGTCGTCATCACCCGAGAAACCGGCCAGCCGAGCGATTCGGCGCCGTGTTCGCCGACCACGCGGACAAGGTCGCGTTCGGACAATATCCCCTCGATGGTCGCGCCGGGTTCACAGACCACGGCTGCACCGATGCCCTCTTTGCTGAGCATGCGGGCTGCATCGGCGATGGTGGTATCGGAGGAAATCGTCTTAACGTCAGTTCCCTTCAAGGTCAAAATTGATTGCACGTTCATGAATGTTCTCCCAACTGGCTGGATTATACACCAAAAGATCGGAACGGCGGAACACGCCGAAACCGCGGTGCGTCGATTCTGGCGGCCCGGTGTCTCAATCAAAGGTCCGGTGGGTGATCTTCACATAGCCGGGAAGTTGGGACATGCGGACCATCCAGGCGCGAATGTTCGGATAGGCATCAAGTTCATAGCCGCCTTCGGGCGCCACATGGGTATAACCGTAAAGCGCGATGTCGGCGATCGTCGGACGCCCACCGACCAGCCAGTCGCGCCCCGCCAGGCCGCCCTCAAGGACACCGAGCGCCGCATGGCCCTGCTCGAGCTTGTCCGGCAATTGCGCCTCCTGCAGGGGCGTCAGGGGCGTTTCCTGTTCGGTCAGCCAGAAGCGCCGGACCGCCACCGTCGGCTCCAGCGTGTATTGCTCGAAGAACATCCACTTTAAAACCTGCGCCCGATCCCAGGGATCGCCGGGCAGGAACGGCGTGTCTTGGGCCAGATAGTTCAGGATGGCGCCCGATTCCGACAAACAGCGCCCGTCTTCCATCTGCAAGACGGGAATCCGGCCGTTGGCGTTCAAGGCCCCGAGGAACGCCTCGGTCCGCGTCTCCCCGGCCAAGATGTTGTATTCTTTCAAGACGAACGGCCGTTCAAGAAAGCGCAATAGCAGGCGGCATTTGTAACCGTTTCCGGAGGGCAGGAAATCGTGCAGCGTCAGCATGGACGAAATTTAGCGGGCGACGACACCTGCATCAAACGAAGATGCTTCATGGCCGGATCGGGAAAATTCATGGCCGGCCTGGCCCTTTTGGCCGCGCCCCCCGGGGCGTTCGGCGCCACCGACCTGCCGCCGACGCGGACAACCCTTGATCTTATCCGCGCCGCCCAGGCCGGTGACCTGACGCGGGTTCGGGGCCTGTTGCAGGCCGGGGCAGACCCCAACGTAACCGACGCCACCTGGACCACGCCGCTGATCGTTGCCGCGCGCGACGGTCACCTGGACATGGTCCGCCTGTTGGTTGACGCCGGCGCGGTGATCGATTGGCAGGACAGGGAATGGCTTACGCCCCTGATTCTTGCCACACAAAGGAACCACCCCCGGGTGGCCGACTTCCTTTTGGCGCGGGGCGCCAACCCCTGGCTCACCGACCGTTGGCGCCGCCGAGCGTTGGATTACGCACTCCGGCGCGGCCGCGCAGACCCCATCGCCAGGCGGCTCGCACAGACGGAAGTCAACTGGCCACGCCCCCAGCGGCCCAACGAGACGCTCAAAAAGTGACGGCCGTCCTCTACGGCGGGATTAACTGGTATACGACGAGATCATCTGCAAATGCCTGAACCGAAAGACAAACGACTGCGGTCCGGTGTCTTGAACGACATTATTTCTATTTTTCTAGAAATATAGTTGAACTCTCCACGGGAAGGACGTATTGTTTCACCATGGATACGGAACTCGCCGCCAAACAAATGGCCGAATTGGGCAATCCCCACCGGCTGCACGCCTTCCGCCTGCTGGTCAAGGCCGGGGAATCGGGCCTGACCGTGGGGGAGATTCAAAGCCACCTGAAGATCCCGGGATCGACCCTCTCCCATCACCTGTCCCATCTGGTTTGGGCGGGCCTGGTCAATCAGGAGCGGGAAGGCCGGGTGCTGCGCTGCCGTGCCAACTTTCCGGCGATGCACCAATTGATCGGCTTCCTGGCCGATGAATGCTGCGCCGGAGTGACCACGACCTGCCTGCCGACGGATTGTGCCGAGACCGGCAGTTAGCCCCCGGGCGTCGGCGAGACAGGCAACGCATCGAACAGAACGACCACGAATATGAGCGAAACGACCCTACGGCCCCCGGCCCAACCGCGCCTGCCGCGATGGCTGAAGGATTTCGACCGCGTCGCCCTGGTCACCTTGGCGATCCTCGCCATTCTCGCGGTGACGATTTGGGAGCAGGCGGTCGCCAGCGTTCTGTTCGTGCTCGACGCATACACCTTCATCGCGCCGTTCTTCCTGATGTCCGTTCTGGCGGCCGCGGCCAGCAAGGCGACGGGTCTGGACAAGCAGATCGCCCGCGCCTTCCACGGCCGGCCGATGACGGCGATATTCCTGGCCGCCGTGTTCGGCGCGTTCTCGCCGTTCTGCTCCTGTGGCGTGGTGCCGATCATCGCCGGCCTTTTGGCGGCGGGCGTGCCGCTTGCCCCGGTGATGGCCTTTTGGATCGCCTCGCCCTTGATGGACCCGCAGATGTTCATTCTGATGGCCGCCGTGTTCGGCCTGCCGTTCACCGTGTTCAAGGCCGCCGCCGCCGTGGTGATCGCCCTGATCGCCGGCTACGGCACCCACGCCCTGGTCACCCGCGGCGCCTTCGCGGACCCGCTGAAGCCGATCACCGGCTGCTGCAAGTCGAGCTGCGGGACCAACGACCCGCTGGCGGAGCAGCCGGTGGTCTGGCGGTTTTGGGAAGATCGGGGACGCCGGCAGATGTTTTCCGGCGAAAGCCGGGCCACCGGCTGGTTCCTGTTCAAATGGTTGACCCTCGCCTTCGTCATTGAAAGCCTGATGGTCGCCTACATCCCGGCGGAAGATGTCGGGCGCTGGCTCGGCGGCGAGCAATGGTGGGCCATTCCGGCCAGCGTGCTGGTCGGCGTGCCGGCCTATTTGAACGGCTTTGCCGCGATCCCGACGATCGACGGCCTGATGGACCTGGGCATGGCGCCGGGACCGGCAATGGCCTTCATGATCGCCGGCGGCGTCACCTCGATCCCGGCCGCGATGGCCGTCTGGGCCCTGGTCAAGCGGCCGACCTTCCTTTGGTACATCGCCCTGGGTCTCAGCGGATCGCTGGCCTCGGGCCTGCTCGCCCAGGTTCTGCTCGCCTGACTCCCGCGCCGCCACCGGGGGCAAGGCGCATTGTCATCAACATTGTCATCAAAAGACCAGTTGAAGATCGCGCGCCGGAGGGGCAAAGTTCCCCCTGACGCGCGCGCCGCCGATGCGCCGCCAGCTTGACCGCCAGACCCGCCAGGCAGGGAACCCGCCTGACACCAGACCCAAGGGACCGGATCATGAGAACGCCCGCCGAAAAGACCGTCGCCGCCATTTCCTTTCACGACAACAAGAATCTTTCCATCGACATCGAAGACGTCGTCGGCATTGACATCGGCACGCCGCAGGAACTGTCCCCGGGGATTTGGTTCTGCGACCTGATCATCCGCTCCGACGTGGGCAATGTGTCCCTGCAACTGACGTCGGACAGCCTGGACAAGCTGAAGACCATTCAGTCCAGCGACGTCTAAGGCAACGCAAGCCGCAACCCCCGGGTAACGGCCGGGCCGCCCGGCTGCATGGTCCAGGGCGATGATCTGACGTAAATGCGGCGCCGCAGCCCGTTCCGGATGGGTCCGGGTGTGGCTAGGCCGGCTCCAGCGGCGTGCGCCGGACCCCGTCCATGTTCTGGGCCTCGATCCGGATCAACCGGGTTTCGCCATCGCGCGACGGGCAATGGACGTCGCCGACCTGGTAAACCCGCGCCTCCCCGGGCGTCAGTTTGTAGCTTCTCAACGGCGCGACCTTGCCGGGCTTTTCGCCGGCGGGCGGTTCGACGATTTCGAAATCGGTCATCGTCGTCTCGCCATAGGCCTGGCCATAGATCGCCCAGGCCGGGCCATGGTCGTGCGGCTGGCCGCCTTTCGGCCCCTTGTAGACATGGGTCAGGATGCAAAATCCCAGGTCGGGATCTTCATAGACGATCTTGCGCTCGCCCTCGGCATCGTCACCCAAGTGCGTATCGACGAACCGGTCGTCCTGCAGCGCCTTCTCAACCAACTGGCGCGACTGCTCCAATTGCTCGGGGCCGGCGCCCTGGCTCAGAACCTGCTTCATGTCCGATGCGAACTGATCCAGCGTATAGGCCATTTTCAAAAATCTCCCTTCCAGGCTCCCCGCAGTGATTTATAAAGCTAGCACAAGCGCGATTTTCATTTCCATCGGCGAGGCTCCGAAAAAATGACCACGACAGCGAAATCAGCCCCGAAATCAGCCCCAAAATCAGCCATCGTCACGGGCGCCGGCACCGGCGTCGGCCGCGCCGCCGCCTTGTCTTTGCTGAGTGCTGGCTATGGCGTGGCCTTGGCCGGGCGGCGTGCCGAACCGTTGGAAGAAACCAGGGCGTTGGCCGGCGACGCCGGCGACCGTGCCCGGGTGCAGCCGACCGACGTCGCCGATCCGGACCAGGTGGCGGCCCTGTTCCACGCCGCCGCCGACGCCTTCGGT
>JANQIJ010000336.1 GCA_028282185.1 Rhodospirillales bacterium | reverse complement strand
CCTTGAGAGGGCCGGCGACCTGCGCCGCCTGGTAGGTCGCCAATCGGCTTGCCGGTTTGTTGAAGTAGCGCCGTGCGGCGGCCTCGACGCCGTAAGTTCCGGCGCCAAGATAGACCCGGTTGAGATAAAGCGTCAGGATCTCGTCCTTTGAAAAGGTCTGCTCGAGCCAGAGCGCGAGCATCGCTTCCTGAACCTTGCGCTCGATCGTTCGGGCCGGGGTCAGGAACAGGTTCTTGGCCAACTGCTGGGTCAGGGTCGAACCACCTTGAACAATGCGCCCGGCCTGGGCGTTGGCCCAGGCGGCCCGGATCAAACCGATGGGGTCCAGTCCGAAATGGCTGTAGAAGCGGCGATCCTCGGTCGCCAGAACCGCGGCGATGAGCGCCGGCGGCAGGCGGTCGAGCGCCTGCGGCTGGCCGTAAAGGTCGCCGCCGCGATACAAGGTCGTGCCGTCCGCCGCCAGGACCGTGACCGTTGGCCGCCGCGTTGTCTCCAGCGCATCGGCAAGGTCCGGCAGACCGCTGGCGAACCACGCGCCGGCGAGCAGGCCGACGACGACCAGCCAGACCGCCGCGACCGCCGACCATTTCAACAAGGGGCCGAACAGCCCCCGACGGCGCCGCCGCGATGGGGCACCGTGACGCGGCCGCGACGTCGCCGTCTTGTCGGCCGGCCTCCGGGTCGGTTTCTTGGATCGTTTTGCCGCCATGCAGTCTTATGGCGGCGGCCGCGTTAGGATTTGGTTAACGCAAAATAAGCCGAGGATTCCTCAGGTTGGCGGCAATCCAACAGGGTGTGCAGGGTGATCGGATCGATCACCGCGCCCTTCATGTTGGCACGCCACAGATCGACCCCGTTCATCGACGCGCCGGTGAAGTTGGAACCGCGCAGGTCCGTATCCGTCATGTCGGTAAAGTCCAACAGGGCGTTGGTGAAGTTGACGTTGACCATCACCGAGGAAACCATCGAACAGCCACGCAAATCAGCCCCCGAAAGGTCGGCGCCCGTAAGGTCGCATTCGCGGATATTGGCATTCGCCAGCGCAACGCCTCGAAGGTCCATGTCGCGCATGTTCAGGCGGGTCAGTTCGCCCCGCGTGCCCACGTCCCCGCCGCCGCGAAGCCAGGTTTCGTGGTCTTCGATGATCTTCAGGACCTCTTTTTCGTTGCTTGCCATGGCCCCGCCTTCCAGTCCCCTGTTCCGTCCCCGCCGTCGATCCCGCCGTCATTTTCCTTACGCCCGGCCCGCCGGGCATCCGGCGCCCAGATCATAGGCCCAAGCTCGGGCGTTAGTAAACACGGCCGGGCGCCGCCGGCCCTGTCGGCCGATCCATGCGCGGTCACGGACGACAGCAGCCCATCAGCGACACCATGTGGCTAGATGTCCAAGTTGGCGACCTTCAGCGCATTGTCCTGGATGAAATCGCGGCGCGGCTCGACCACGTCGCCCATCAGGGTCGAGAACACCTCTTCCGCGTCGTCGGCATGACTGACCCGGACCTGCAGCAATGAGCGCACGTTGGGATCCAGCGTGGTTTCCCACAGCTGATCCGGGTTCATCTCGCCCAAGCCCTTGTAACGCTGGACGGAAATGCCCTTCTTGCCGGCCTCCATCACCTCATCCAGAAGCGACACCGGGCCAGTGACCGGGCGTTCCTTGTCCTTGATGCGGAACACGCCGTGCCGGGCATACCGCGCCTGCAGGGCCGGCGCCATGGCGTCCAGGCGGCGGGCCTCGGTCGAGCGGATGACCTTGCCGTCGATCACATGTCGCTCGCTGACGCCCCGGATCGTGCGGGTCAGGGCAAAGCCGCCGTCGGCCAAGACCTCGCCGGCCCAGCCGCGCTCGGCCTCCGCGACCAGGGCGTCCAGACGGCGGGCGATGTATTCGGCCGTCGCCGCCGCAACTTCGCGATCCAACAGAATCTCCAAGTTGAAGGCACCAAGGATGGCTGCTTGCTCGACCACGGATACCGGCACATGACGGGCCAGGCGGGCAATCATGGTCTTGACCTCACGGGCTTCGCGGACGACTTCGTGCAGATCCTGGCCGGCCACTTGCTGGCCGTTGTGCTGTTCGAACACGGCGCCGTCATCGATCGCGCTGGAGAACAGGTATTCCTCCATCGCCGGATCGTCCTTGAGATAGACCTCGGAATTGCCGCGTTTCGCGCGGTACAGCGGCGGCTGGGCGATGTAGAGATAGCCGCGTTCGACCAGCTCGGGCATTTGCCGGAAAAAGAACGTCAGCAGAAGCGTGCGGATATGGCTGCCGTCGACGTCGGCATCGGTCATGATGATGATCTTGTGATAGCGGCATTTCTCGACGTCAAAGTCTTCGCGGCCGATACCCGTACCCATGGCGGCAATCAGGGTGCCGATCTCGGAAGACGACAGCATCTTGTCGAACCGCGCCCGCTCGACGTTCAGAATCTTGCCGCGCAACGGCAGGATCGCCTGGTTGGCCCGGTTGCGTGCCTGCTTTGCCGAGCCGCCGGCGCTGTCGCCCTCGACAATGAACAATTCAGACAGCGACGGGTCCCGTTCCTGGCAGTCGGCCAGCTTGCCCGGCAACGAAGAAATATCCAAGGCGCCCTTGCGCCGCGTCAGTTCGCGGGCCTTGCGCGCCGCCTCGCGGGCGGAAGCGGCCTCGACGATCTTGCCGATCACGGTCTTGGCTTCCGCCGGATGCTCCTCGAACCAACGGTCCAGGCCCTCACCGATCAAGCTCTCGACGACCGGCCGCACCTCGGACGAGACCAGCTTGTCCTTGGTCTGCGACGAGAACTTGGGATCGGGCACCTTGACAGACAGGACGCAGGTCAGGCCCTCGCGCGCGTCATCGCCGGTAATCGCCACCTTGGCCCGCTTGGCCATGCCGCTGGCGTTGGCGTAGTTGTTGATCGTCCGGGTCAGGGCGCCGCGGAACCCGGCCAAATGGGTGCCGCCATCCTTCTGCGGGATGTTGTTGGTGAAACACAGGGTCGTCTCGTGATAGCTGTCGTTCCACTGCATGGACATCTCCACCGAGATGCCGTCCTTTTCCCCGGCAATGGCGATGGTTTCCTTGGCCAGCGCGTTTTTCGATCGATCCAGATAATGCACGAAGGCGGTCAAGCCCCCTTCGTAGCGAAGGTCCGTGGTCGTCGCCTCGACGCCGCGGGCATCGGTCAGGGTCAAGCCGACGCCGGAATTGAGAAACGCCAGTTCGCGAAGCCGGTGTTCAAGGGTCGCGAAATCGTATTCGGTCATGGAAAACACATCGGGCGAGGCCTGGAACGTGACTTCGGTTCCCGACAGTGGAGCGCCGTCGGCGCCCTTCGGCGCGTCGCCGACCACTTCAAGCGGTCCGGTCGCCTCGCCGTCCTCGAAAGCGATCTGGTGTTCCTTGCCGTCGCGGCGAATACGCAACGTCAGGGATGACGACAGGGCATTGACGACGGACACGCCGACACCGTGCAGACCCCCGGAAACCTTATAGGAATTCTGATCGAATTTGCCGCCGGCATGGAGTTGGGTCATGATCACCTCGGCGGCGGAAACGCCCTCTTCCGCGTGAATGTCCACCGGGATACCGCGACCGTTGTCCGACACGGTGACCGAGCCATCGCCGTTCAGCGTGACGGAAACCGTATCGCAGTGCCCGGCCAAGGCTTCGTCGATGGAATTGTCGACGACCTCATAGACCATGTGGTGCAGGCCCGACCCGTCATCCGTATCGCCGATGTACATGCCGGGGCGCTTGCGCACCGCCTCAAGGCCGCGCAGCACCTTGATGGAATCGGCGCCGTAAGCCTCGGCGTCGCCGTTTTCCGGCGCGGCCTCGGGGTCCATTTCGGGGTTTTGGTCGTCGTCGCTCATCGCTGTCTACGCTTCTTTGTCCGTGTCCAATTCGGTGGCCGACGCCCGCGCGTCGGCAATATGGAAGGCCTGCACGCGGTCGCCCAAGGGCCGGAACAAGGCCGCTTCCGTCCCGGTCATCCAGGCCTGCAGGTTGAGCCCCAGGATCGCTTCGAACAAAGCGGCGCGACGGGCGCCATCAAGATGGGCCGCGACCTCGTCGAGCAACAGGATCGGCGGCCGGCCCCGTTCCGCAACCTGCAGGCGGGCCTGGGCCAGGATCAGGGAAATCAGCAAGGCCTTTTGTTCGCCGGTGGAGCAGTCGGCGGCGGGCCGCGCCTTGCCACGATGGCGCACGCAAAGATCGGAACGGTGCGGGCCCCGAGCGGTCCGCCCGCTGGCCGCGTCCTGGCCGCGCCCGCCCGAAAGCGCGCGGCGCAGGTTGTCCTCGGCCGCAAGCGCCGTGCCGGAAGCGAGCCAGGCCTCGACCTCGCCCTCGACGGCCAGGTCGGCGGCGGGAAACGCGGCTTCGTCCGCCTCATCCAACTGGGCCGCCAATCGGCCAGCCATGTCGAGGCGTGCGGCGGCGATCGCCACGCCCTTCTCCGCCATCGTGCTTTCCAGCGCGCCCAGCCAATCCCCGGCCGCCTGGTCGCCACGCTCCAGCAGCCGCGCCCGTTCCCGCATGGCATGCTCATAGGCGGTGATGCGCCCGGCATGCGCCGGATCGCGGCCGAACACCATGCGGTCGAGAAAGCGGCGGCGGCCGGCCGAGCCCTCGGCGAACAACCGGTCCATGGCCGGGGTCAGCCACTGGACGCTGAGATGGGCGCCAAGGGCAGCCTGATTGGCGGCGGGCGCGCCATCGATGTGCACGACCCGTTTCTCCGTATCCGGGTTCAACCCGGTGCCGAGATCGACCGGACCGTCGAGCCCATCGATTTGCGCGGCGACCGCCCATCGCCGGGCCGGGGCCGGGATGGAAGACGGCGCATCCGCGTCGCGCCGGATCGCTTCTGATAACCGCGCCCGGCGCAGGCCGCGGCCGGGCACCAGATAGGACAGGGCTTCCAAGATGTTGGTCTTGCCGGCGCCATTGTCGCCGATCAGAACCACCGGCCGGACATCCAGGTCCAGGCGCAGTTGGTCATAACAACGGAAATCCGTCAGGGTCAGGCGCCGCACTGCGGCGATCGCCGGAAGGCGTGCAGCGGCCCGGTCGCCGATCGCGGCGCCGACGATGTCGGAATATGTGGATTGCGCGTACAGAGAGGCCCCCCGCGCCGCCTCAGACACGCATCGGCATGAGGACGAACAGCGCGCTGTCGTCCCCCGCCTCGCGCAGCACGGTGGGCGAAGCCGCGTCGGCCATGGCGAGGGAGGCGGTGTCGCCTTCGATCTGCCGGGTGATGTCCAACAGGTAGCCGGAATTGAAGCCGATTTCGAGACCGTCGCCGTTGTAATCGACTTCCAGTTCCTCCTCGGCGATGCCGTGTTCCGGGCTCGAGGCCGACAGCTTCATCATCCCGGCGCCCAGCGTCAATTTCACCGCGCGGGATTTCTCGGAAGAAATCGCCGACACCCGGTCGACCGCGTCCGCCAAAAGCTTGCGGTCCACGTCCAGGGTCTTGTCGTTGTCGCGCGGAATCACCCGTTCGTAATCGGGGAAAGTGCCGTCGATCAGCTTCGACGTCAGAACGATGTCTTCGATCGCGAACCGGACCTTGGTCTCACTCAGGCCAACGAAGATCTCGCCCACGGACTCGTCGATCAACTTGCCCAATTCGGCGACCATCTTGCGCGGCAGAATGACGCCGGGGATACCGTCGGCACCATCGGGCACCGGCACCTCGGCACTGGCCAGACGGTGCCCATCGGTGGCCACGGCGCGCAACACCTTGGCGCCATCACGTTCGGCGACATGGAAATAAATGCCATTCAGGTAATAGCGGGTTTCTTCGGTCGAGATCGCGAACCGCGTGCGCTCCAACAAGGCTTTCAAATCGTGCACCGGCAGCTTGAATTGATGCGGCAACTCACCGGACCCGAGGACCGGAAAATCCTCGGTCGGCAGGCAGGAAAGGCCGAATCGGGAACGACCGGATTTGAGTTCCAATTGCCCTTCGCCGTCTTTCCGCAGGACGACCTGAGCCCCGTCCGGCAGCTTGCGCACGATGTCGTAAAGCGTATGCGCCGGCGCCGTCGTCGCGCCCTGGGCATCCACGTCGCAGGCGACGCTTTCGACGATATCCAGATCCATGTCGGTGGCGTTCAGCGCCAGGCGGCCGTCGCCGGCCTCGATCTTCACGTTGGACAGGATGGGAATGGTATTGCGGCGCTCTACAACGCTTTGCACGTGCCCAAGGCACTTCAGCAAGGCGGCCCGCTCGATCGTTAGTTTCATGAATGCCGTCTATCGCCGTTCAAATATCATGTCGGATGGACGTCCCGTTGGCCCTCCCCGGCGCCTGCCGCCGGCTGTCCGGGCGGGTCGTCCCGCCGTTTCGAACCGGCCCCGGGCAATGGCCCGGAACGCCCTGGCAGCCCCCTTGGAAACGCCCCCTGGAAGAGTCGCTTGAAGGCGCCCGACAGGGCGCCCTCAGGGAACTCATGTATTATAGCAGAAGGCCTTGGATTCCGAAGCGCTTTCCCGCTGGGACGGGGTCCGGGAAACGGCCTCGCGACGGGTTGGCGGTCGTCAGCCCTCAAGCATCCGACGGAGCAACTCGACGTCTTCGTTGAAGCTCGAATCCTGCTCGCGCAACTCTTCGACCTTCTTCACCGCATGCATCACCGTGGTGTGGTCCCGGCCGCCGAACTTGCGGCCGATTTCCGGCAACGACCGCGACGTCAACTGCTTGGAAAGATACATCGCGACCTGGCGCGGCCGGGCGACGGACCGGGCCCGCCGGGCCGAATGCATGTCGGACACCCGGATGTTGAAATGGGTCGCCACGCGTTTTTGGATTTCCTCGATGGTGACCCGCCGCTCGCTCGCCTTCAACAGATCGTGCAGCACGTCCTGGCTGGTCTCCAGGGTGATCTCGCGGCCGACCAACTGATGATGGGCGACGACGCGATTGAGCGCGCCTTCCAGCTCGCGGACGTTGGAGGTGATCTTATGGGCCAGGAACTCGACGACCTTGAGCGGGACGTCGACCCGGATCTGTTCCGCCTTGGCCTGCAGAATGCCGAGACGTAGCTCGTAGGTCGTGGCGTGGATATCGGCGACCAGACCACAGTTGAGGCGCGAAATCAGGCGCTCTTCCATGCCTTCCAGATCGCTCGGCGACTTGTCCGCCGAAATGACGATCTGCCGCCCTTGATCGACCAGAGAATTGAAGGTGTGGAAGAACTCTTCCTGGGTCGATTCCTTGCCGGAAATGAACTGCACGTCATCGACCATCAAAACATCGACGGACCGGAACTGTTCCTTGAAATCCACCGTGTTGTGTTCGCGCAGCGCGCGGACAAAGCGGTACATGAACTTTTCCGCCGATAGATAGATCACGCTGCGCCCCGGCCGTGATTGCCGTATGTGCCAAGCGATGGCATGCATCAAATGGGTCTTGCCCAAACCAACGCCGCCGTAGAGAAACAGCGGATTGAACGGCACGGCGCTGGCTTCGGCGACCCGCCGGGCGGCAGCGTAGGCGAACTCATTGGGCTTGCCGACAACGAAGCGATCGAAGGTAAACCGCTGGTCCAACGGAGCGCCGATGTCTTCGCCGTTGGTCGCGGCGGCAGAGGTTTCCGTCGTCTGCGTCTTGGGCTTGGCCGGCTTGGTTTCAAGGCGCACCCCGGCGCCATGCTCTTGATGGATGACGACGTCGAGTTCGCCCTCAAGCCCCTCGCCGTTCATCAGCTCGGCAAGGCGGTCTTGATAGTGGGCCTGAATCCACTCGCGCATGAACCGGGTCGGTACACCGGCGCGCACCAATTCGCCCTCCTGGCCCAACAGGCGCATGGGCTTGATCCAGCTCTGATAGGAGGCCTCGCCGATTTCGGCGCGCAGGGTTTCGCAAATTTTCGACCAAGCTGCGGTCAGCTCCTGGCCGGGCTTTCGTCCATTGTCGGTGTCGTCGGTCATTCGAATTCCAAGACTCATGCCGCCTGCGGGCGGTTTTGGTTTTTGCGTCTTAAGAGGATCCAATGACAGCAACGCCATGGCCCTCTCCCTAGATTAAGAGGGGAGTTTCAGATGCCGGGGCGCCACGGCCGCCGGCCAATGCCACGTCGATCATGTTTGAACACTTCGTTGGTTCGTAGTGGCCGTTTTCCTGCCTTCCACCAGATGCCGCCCTGAGCCGCAAGCGGACATTGGTCGTCCCGACGAAAATGCTCAATATCGCTGCGCGGCGAATCCCCCCTTTATGAAATCGTTTGTCAGTTGGTCTTTTAAGTCAGCTGGTCTGAAGAAAATTGGTTGGCAGGCTTATCCAGTCGACGGTTTGTGAAATCTAGCAACGGCACAAACCGATCATCGACAAGAAAAACAATAGCCATAGGATGCGCGCCGGATACATTTTGGGCGCGTTTGGCGAGTTCTCCTTTTCCTTTGGAACCGTTTCCGATTCGGCTGCATGTTCCGCTGATCACGGGGGCAGCCGATAGACGGCGTCGATGGAGGGCGATATTACGGAGGCCGCCGAAGCTTGGCAATAAAACGAATCTTCGATGAAGGCCTATTTTGACAAATATTTCGCTTGACAAAAATCGGCCGGCGAGTCCGACCGGCGGCCTCGTCAACAAGCCTTCCAAGTACGAAAAAAACCGCCCGAAGGCGGCTCCATTCCCGGGATCCGGTGATCCGTCGGCGGCCTAGCCGGCCATGCCTTTGATCTGCTTGGCCAGACGCGACAGCTTGCGCGACGCCATGTTCTTGTGCAGCACGCCCTTTTGGGCGCTGCGCATGACCAACGGCTGTGCCGCGCGGAAGGCCGCCTGGGCGGTCGCCTGGTCGCCGCCGGCGATGGCTTCCTCGACCTTACGGATGGAGGTGCGCACGGAACTCAAACGAGCCCGGTTGACCTGGGTCCGGCGGGCGGTTTGGCGAATGCGTTTCTTGGCCGAGGCATGATGGGCCATCTGGGTACCTGTCTTTTGTAAATTGAAATCGGAAGGCGCGGTTATATAGGGGCGCCCCGCCCTCGTCAAGCCTGCAAACCGTCCGCTTAAAAGCCTCGCCGGCCCTTGGTTCGCGGGCGTCGCCGCGCGCCCTCGCCTGCCCCGGAACCGGCTCCGACCGGGCCGGCTCAGGGGGCTCGGGCGGCGGCGTCTATCGGTCGTTGAATTCAGGTTTCCGCTTGTCGGCGAAGGCGGCCATGCCTTCCTTCTGGTCTTCGGTCCCGAACGTCGCCTGGAACATCCGGCGCTCGAAGCGGATGCCCTCGGCCAGGGTGGTTTCGAACGCCCGGTTGACCCCTTCCTTGGCCAACAGCGCAATCGGCCGGGACATGCCGGCGATGGTCTCGGCCGTCTTCAGGGCATCATCCAAGAGTTCGTCCAAGGGCACCACACGCGCGACCAGGCCGGCGCGCTCCGCCTCCTCGGCATCCATCATCCGCCCGGTCAGGCACATTTCCATAGCCTTGGCCTTGCCAACGGCTCGGGTCAGCCGCTGGGTGCCGCCGGCGCCCGGGATCGTGCCGATGGTGATTTCCGGCTGGCCGAACTTGGCATTGTCGGCGGCGATGATGAAATCGCACATCATCGCGACTTCGCAACCGCCGCCCAATGCATAGCCGGCGACCGCGGCAATGACCGGCTTGCGGGCGCTGGCGATGCGCTCCCAATCGACGGTGATGAAGTCCGCCTTATAGGCGTCCATCCAGCTTTGGCCTTGCATTTCCTTGATGTCGGCGCCGGCGGCAAAGGCCTTTTCCGATCCGGTAACGACGATCGCACCGACCGCGTCATCGGCCTCGAAGGCATCGACGGCCTGGCGCAACTCGGCGACCAGGGCCTTGTTCAGGGCGTTGAGGGTCTTTGGCCGGTTGAGCGTGATCAGGCCGACGGGGCCGCGGGTTTCAACGATGATGTTTTCATATGCCATGGCAGGGTCCATTCCGTTGTTTAGATCATCGACCGCCGTTGATCGGCGGCGTGAAGGGGTCTTCGTCGTTTTCCTTGGATGTTTCCCGGCGCAATCGGCGCCTAACCCTCGGGTGACAGACGGAAGCGCACGGAGGCCGGCGCGCCGCCCGGAAACTCAAGGGTCAGGATTTCGCCCTCGCGGCGGTATTGCCCGCTCTTGATCGTTTGCCAGCCCAGTTGCGGCAGGGTTTGGTCGTAAAACTTCAATACGCTGGCCCGGTCGGCGGCGCCGGTGGTCAAGGCCTCGACGATGCGCCCGCCGGGCGTGTCGAAGACGACACCGGCGTCGGCCTGCTCAACCAGCCCCGGCATCAACGGCAGGCCGTCGATCCCGGCGACAAATCCGTTCTCGCCCGCCGACAAGGTCGTCACCGAAACCTGGGCGATCCACAGCAAAGCACACAGCGTCAGCCAGCCAGCGGCCGTGCCGCGCCGCTCCGTGTCGCGCCGCGCTCTGCGCCCGTCGGTCGTCTTAATGATCGCCATGGTGCCGCTTCTTACCTCACCGCTGGCGGCGGGGACAATAGAAAGTCGACCGTCCCGACTGGACGATCTGGCGGATCCCGTCCGCGCAATCGCAACCGGGGCAGGGCTGGCCGGTCTTGCCATAAACATCGAAAGCGTGTTGGAAGTAACCCAGTTCGCCGTCCGGCCGGATATGGTCGCGCAGCGAGGACCCGCCGGAACGGATCGCCTCGCCCAGCACCGCCTTGATCGCCTGGGCCACCTTGGCCGCGCGACCGCCCTGAACCGTATGGGCCGAGCGCCGGGGCGACAGGCCGGCGCGGAACAGCGCCTCGCAGGCATAGATGTTGCCGACGCCGGCAACCACCCGTTGGTCCAGCAGGGCCGCCTTGATCGATGTCTTCTTACCCTTGAGCCCGGCGGCCAGGGCCGCACCGTCGAAAGCATCGGAAAGTGGTTCGGGGCCGAGCTTGGCCAACATCGGATGGCCCGCAAGGTCGCTTGCCGGGCAGAGATCCATGAAACCGAACCTGCGGGGGTCGTTGAAATGGATCTCGCCCCCGTCATCCAGGCAAAAGATCACGTGGTCGTGTTTTTCCGTGGCGAAGGACGCCGGCGACAGACGGAAGCTTCCCGACATTCCCAAGTGGGCGATCAACACATCGTCGTTGTCGAGCGGCAGCAAAAGGAACTTGGCCCGCCGTTCGACAGACTTTATGCGCCGCCCGGTGAGGCGCTGGCCGAAGCCGTCGGGCAGAGGAAACCGCAGGTCCGGCCGCCGTGCCACGACCCGCGTCAGACGGCGGCCGGTCATGGCCGGTTCAAGCCCGCGGCGCACGGTTTCCACTTCGGGCAATTCGGGCATGGCGGCAACCTCGGTTGGCAAGGGAAAGAACGGGCCGGCGGACGCCGGGCGGATGGCAGTCGCAGACCGTAGCCTGTCCGAACCGCTTAGGCTATGGTCCATGCCCATGAAAGACGACATCCCCGCGACCACCCATTTTGGTTACCGCGACGTGGCCGAGGACGACAAGGCCGGCCTGGTCCGCGACGTGTTTTCCTCGGTCGCCGAAAACTACGACCTGATGAACGACCTGATGAGCCTGGGCATCCACCGCCTGTGGAAGGCGGCGATGATGGATTGGCTCAGGCCGCGACCGGA
>JANQIJ010000315.1 GCA_028282185.1 Rhodospirillales bacterium | reverse complement strand
GTCTCGAGCGCCGTGTAGGACCCCTGCCAGGTATCGCCGCCGTCAAGCAGCAGGGTGTTGTCAGGCCGCTCGGCGCGGATCGCCTTGACCAGGGTGGCCATGCGGTCGAGCCCGCCGACCCGGCCATATTCCTGGCTGAGCGCGGCGAAATCGTGGCTCGTCAGGGCGTAGGCCTCGGGCGAGCGGGGGTCCAATTCGAACTTGGCGAGAAAGTCCTTACCGGTGATATGCGGCAGCTTGCCCTCGGCCTCGCCGACGCCCAGGTTGATGGACGGCTCACGGAAATACAGCGGCACCAACTGCGCATGACAATCGGTGAAATTCAACAGAGTGACCTGACCCACCGGGTCGAAGGCCAGAAGGTCTTGTTGGCGGATCGCCTGGCGCGCGGCGGCGCGCGACAAGGCGCCCGGCGCACCGCTCAGGACGGCGGTGGCGGCTGCGACCTCAAGGAACTGGCGCCGGCTTAACACGGAACGCACCTCCTGCGTCATCGGGTTCTACGTCATCGGGTTGCGTCGTCGGGTCTGGGCAATGCGCAAACGCGGACATGGCGGCAGGGACCCGAAGAAAGCGACAAAGCGAACGGGGGGCAGCGGCGCGCCGCGGCCCCCCGGGTATTCAAGGCACCCGGCCGATCAGTTTCGGACGGCCGGCGTTTCCACGGGCAAGCCGCGGCCGCGCCAGGCGACGTAGAGTTCCAGGTTCGTATACTCTTCCGACCCCGCCTTATAGGGAATCGCCCGGACCTGCTTGTTGCAGCCCCGGAATCGACGGTGGATGGAACCCACTCTCTGCCATTTCAGTCGGTAGGTGGGGAAGCCGTTGGACTGCCCCTGGGACAGGATGTTCGCCCGCATCTGGCCGCCCGGGTTGTCCACATGGCAATGCCCGCAGGCCAGGTCCAACTGCCCCCGACGCTGATAGTAGAACTTCTTGCCGGCCTCGAAGAACGGCGCCACTTCGCCGTCGACCTTGACGTTCATCGGCATGCCCCGGGACTGATGACGGACATAGACCGTCATCGCCAGCATCTCGTTGGATTCAAGCTTCCACGGCTTGGCCTTCATGCGCTCGGTGCGGCAGATATTGATCTGTTTCTCGACGTTCTTCATTCTGCCGAGTTTCGGATCGTATTTCGGAAACACCGTGGCGACGCCCTTCATGCTTTCGGCAGCGTCGTTATGGCAGGAGGCGCAGGATTTACTCGCCTCGCCCTCGGCCTTGTTCCACAGGGCCTCGCCGTCGTCGACCCAGATCATCGCCGGGTTTTCGAAGTCGTCGACCTGGATCCGCTGGGTTTCCTTGGTCGCATAGGTAAAGCCGCTGCGCCGGTCTTCGACCTTGTAGGCACCGTACTTGTCGCCCACATCGGCGTCCGCACCCATCGCAATCGTCACGATGGCCGCGGCCGCGAACGACGCGGTCAGCTTGGTTGCAAATCGTTGCATGGTCATTCCCCCATTACGCCACGTTGACCTTGGCCGACGCCTCGACGGTCTTACCCTTGTCGTCGGTCCATTTGAACACCATGGTGCCAGACTCCGACGCCTTGGCGTGGAACGAAATGAAGGGATTGGCCGCGATGGCGGGATGCCAATCGGAGGCGAACACCTGTTTGCCGTTATATTCGGCGGTGAACTTGTTGATGATGAACCGGGGAACTTTCTCGCCGGTCTTGCGGTCCTTGCGCTGGCCCGTTTCCATCTTGTGCTTGATCAGGGCCTTGGCCTCGAAGACCTCGCCCTTCTTGACGGACTTGGGAACCTTCACGCGGGTTTTCGCTTTTGCCATTGTTCTGTCTCCTTCGTCCTGATCAGCCGCCGCAGCCGCCGATGGTCACCTTGACCGGGGCCTTGCCCATGTAAACCGAGCCATCGCTCATTTCCGCGAGGGCGACAATGTTCTGGGTCTTCGCCAAGCGAATGCGCACGCCGACCTTTGCCGTGCCCGATTGCGGGGTGAAGTGGAACGAGGCCACATCCGGCCGCGGGTTGCCGTCGGCGAAGATATGCACGGACTTCACATGGTCCGCGTCGGTCATCGGGCTGTCGACCTCGAAACCGATCGGCACGGTGCGGCCGTTTTCCGCGATCTGCGGCAGTTCCAGGGTAATCTTGCCGTCGGTCGGCTTCTTGTCACCGATCAGTTTCTTCATGGCGTCGGCCATCATCTTGGCGTCGGCCTGGGCCATGGCCGGGAGCAGACCCGCGGCGACCGCAGCCAACGCGCCCGTCCCCGCGTAGCGGAGCAGATCGCGCCGGGTGACCGGCTGCATCTCGAGTTTGTTAATCATTGATGTCTCCTCAGTTATAGGTTACGGCGCCCGCCCACATCCTTGCGCGCAAGCCCGCCCCTTTGTCGGGTTATTTAAGGGTCAGCATATAGGCGACGATATCCTCAACCTCTTGCGCGGAGAGGATCGACTTGCCCTCGAACTTCTTCAAAATCCGATGGAAACCATCGTACTTGTAGAACGACGGCATGATGGTGTCCGGGTTGAGCACCTTCGGATCGACGACCCGAAGCCTGATCTCGCCTTCAGAATAGCGCTCGGCCACTTGGTTTAGGTTGGGTCCGATCTTGCCGTGGAACGGCTGTTCCGGGATCGGCAAGATGTGGCACGCTAGGCAATTGCCCTTCTTGCGATTAATGGCGAGCTTGCGTCCCCTCTCCGCATCACCGGGTTTACCGGTCAGCGACTGGGGAATCTTGTATCCGTCGACGACCTTATAGTTGACCGGCTTCATCATTTTCTTGTCGCCCGCCCAGGCCGGTCCCGCCACGAACATCGCGACAGCCCCGAAGGCAAGCAGCATAAGTGCTTTGGATTTCAAGGTATGTTCCTCCGTCTCCGCTTGTTATTGGACCCGTCCCCTGCCGTTGGCCGGCGTTTTCGCCCGTTCTTTGTCGGGCAGCGGCGGATTCTTAAAGATACTTATGATCTATCGAATAATCATATTCAGTGAATATAAAATATCAACTCTGAAAGTAAGGCTTTGCCTTGCGCTCAACCTGTTGGTCCTCCTGCCGTCCCGCCATCCGCGCCTTGCCCGGCCCCCGTTCGGGACCGTTCCGACCGCGCTTCAGGCGCAACCGTCGAAGCCGTCGGCGTCCATCTTGGCTTCATAGGGTGCCGCCACTTCCGACCCGGGCGTCAGGCCCCCCTTGCCGCCGTCCCAGTCATCGGGCCGGAAGACCACGAGCCAGCCGGCGCCGTAGGGATCGTCGTTGGCGGTGTCGGGCGACCCGGCCAGATCCTCGTTCACGGCGACCACCTCGCCGCCGATGGCAAGCTTCGCGGGGCCGACCCATTTGCCGCTTTCGATGGTGGCGCAGGACTTGCCGGGCTTGACCGAGCGGCCGACCTTCTTCGGCGTGAAGGCCACCAACTGGCCGGCCATGGCGACCGCCACCGCGGTCATGCCGACCCGCACCGTGCCGTCGCCCAGGTCGTCGTACCAGATGTTGTTTTCGACATCGTAAAGCAGGTTATCAGGCAGCTCGCATCCCTTGACGACGGCCATCTTCAACTCCTCTTCTATCTGTCTCCCGGTTGCCCGGTCCCGGCCTTCTCAACGGGTGCCGGGTTGATGATATTGTTGGCATGTATCGGCTTCGACGAACAGCAGAAATCACCCAACTGTTCCTCTTCCATCTTGCCGTGGACGAAGAGGTACAGATGGTTCGCCACCAGCCCCGCCAGGCGCAGCCGTTTTTCGGTCTCGGGATGGTCGGGGTCGAGGATGATCAGGTTATAGTGGAAAACCAATTCGCGGCAGGTCTCGCGGCAAGCGTTGAAGCTCGGCTCCCCCTTGGCACCCTGACGATGCAGCGCCAACAGGCGGAAGCCTTCCTTGGTGTCGTCGGTCGGCGTTTCGCCGCGCCCCAAGACCCAATGTTCCAGAACTTCCTCGCCAAGCCGCAGCAGGTCGGCGGCGGCGCGCGCCGGCTCGCTGCCGGCGCCGGCGGCCATGATGCCCATTTCGATCTCGGCGAGCGGTCGCATGGCAGCTCCCTGAGTTAGGCCAGGCCCGCTTCTTGAAGCAGGTTGAGGCTGTCTGAAATATTTTCCTGAATGCCCACCTCGCGATGCGAGGCGCCCATGGCCAGACCAAGCAACTGGGTGAAATAGATGACCTTGACGTCGGTCTTGATGCCGTAACGCTTTTCCGCGCGGATCTGATGCATCTCCAGGCCGGAATGACAGGTCGGGCATTCCGTCGCGATCACGTTGGCGCCCGACGCCTCCGCCGCCTGCAAAAGGTTCACCACCAACTTGGTCGAGGTATCCGAGTCAGACAGCGTATGCGCCCCGCCGCAGCAGGCCGTCTTCAGGGGATAGTCGACGATCTGGGCCCCGGCGGCTTCCAGCAGGTCATCCATGAAATGGGGCTGGGAGGTGGATTCCGATCCCGGGCCCTGGTCTTTTTCCGGGAAGATATGGCGCGGGCGGGTGTACATGCAGCCGTAGTAGTTGGCGATCTTGAGGCCCTTCAGGGATTTCTTGAGCCGCGACTTGATGCCTTCCTCGCCGATGGTCTGCTTGATCCAGTCCAGCGCATGAATGGTCTCGATCTGGCCCGCTTCGTAGGCCTGGTGGCCGGCTTTCTCGGAAAGTCTATTCGTGACCTCGACGCTCTCGTCATTGTTCTCGAGATCGTATTCCGCCTTTTTCAGATTGTGATAGCAGCCGTTGCAGGGCGCCATGACGGTCTGGTGGCCCATCTCGTTGGCGGCGATGCTCATGACCCGGGAGGACAGATAGGTCTGGATCTGCGGATCGATGTTCTTCACCTCCATGGCGCCGCAGCAGTTCCAGTTGTCCACCTCGTCCAGTTTCAGGCCCAGCTGCTTGGCGAGCGCCCGGGTCGAGGTGTCGTAGGCCCGGCCGGTGCCCTCAAGCGCGCAGCCCGGATAATAGGCGACGGTGCCATAATCCTTATTTTTGTCCTTGGCTTTTTTCTTGGACATGTCGTTCATGATTTTCTTCCCGCTTGGTCCCTATTCCGCCGCCTGCTTGGGCAGATCCACATCCAGGCCCCGGTTGCCCGGGCCCGGTTTGTTGAGGCCGAGCGCTTCCGCGTGCTGCGCCTCTTTCTCTTCCACGTATTCCTCGATCGCCCGGCGGGCGCGGTCCCAATTGCGGGTCCGGGGCCGGACGAAATTGGCCAAGCCCATATGGATCAGCATCTTGGCCGGCAGGCCGCGCAACAGACGCTTGACCATCTCCAACAACCAGTCCTGGATCAGCGGCTGGCCCGTCCGCTTGAAGAAACCCCGAATGATGCGGCCTTCCTCGATCTTGCCGGTGGCGATCACTTGGCTGGAGAACTCCTCGTCGAAATGCATGGAGGGCGATTTCGGCGTATGGCCTTTTTTCTCAAGCCAATGGGCCGTCGCCTTCATCACCCCTTCCGGGTTCACGTCGCGCGGGCAGGCATAGGTGCATTTGTTGCACGACACGCATTGCCAGATGATGTCCTTGTCGCGCAGCAGTTCGCTTTCCATGCCCATGCGGATCAGATAGATCCAGAACCGCGGGTTGAAGTCCTCGTTCACGGCGTTGACCGTGCAGGCATTGGTGCAGGATCCGCATTGCCAGCAGCGGTGGATGTATTCACCGCCGGGGAGCGCCGCGATCTCGTCCTCCATGGCCTCGTTGTAATCGGTGACGACCCGCGATTCGATGAAGGTAGACCAGTGCCCCGAAACATCGATCCCGTCGATTTCCAGGTTCTCGTTGGTGACGATGTTTTCCGGGCGGATCAGGTTCTGTTCATGGATCGGCATGGTCGGTTCCCGGTCAATGGGTGGATTTCAGGTCGTCGAGGACGAAGCGCGTCCCGTCGGCCAGCTTGACCCGCGTGCGCCCCGTTTCCGGATCGACGCCGTCGAGGCCCAGCATGCGGCTGGTGAACTGCATGGGGTCCAGCTCCGAAGCGAAGTCCGTGCGCAGGAAACTGCCGCCTTGTTCGGCGATGTAGTCGGCGTAGACCTGCGCCATCAGCAGATCGACGTAGAACAGCACGTCGCGGAAAATCCCGTTGGTCGACAGGAACTGGCTGAGCTCCTCGCGCAGCATGATGAAGGTCGCGTAATTGTCCGGCACATCGAGGGTGATGTTGTCGATGTCTTCGGCGAACCAGATTTCCCGAAGCACCCCGGTATTGGCCTGGCGGTCCCAGACCCAGCGGGTCATCAGCGGGTATTGTTCCGGGTTGCTGTAATGCAGGATTTCCGCCGCCAGGTCGCGAATCCAACGCTGCTTCGGCCCGGCCCCCAGGGCCGCGCAGAAGGCGGCGATCCGATGATCCACGTCGGAGCCGTCGGCGGCGCCGGCCAAAAGCTCTTCCAGGGCGCGGCGGATGGGAACCATGTCGCGGCCTTCCAGCCAGGTGCCGATGCGCCGCCGCACGGAGCCGACAAAGGCCGCCAGACCGATCAAGGTGTCGCCCTCGAGCGCGCGAATCTTATCCGCCGTCAAGCTTTCCTTGAACAGGGCCGATTTGAAGTTGAGCCCGGCGATATAGGCCTCGACCCCACCGGCGCCGTCGGCGTTCTTGACCAGAACCTCGAAGCTTTGCGTCAGGCGCGGCCCCGACAGTTCAAGGACCGGGCGCTCCATCGGGGTGCCCATGTCTAGGCCCGAGGTCATGTCGCCGATCCCTGCCCGCATCCGCCGCTCACTCGGCCGCCGCCGGGACGCCCTGGGCCGCGGCGAAGGCCGCCATGGCGGCGCTTGCGCCCTGATTGATGGAATCGTCGATGGTTTCCGGCCCGGTGGCGGCGCCGGCGACGAACACACCGTCGCGGGACGTGCGGGCGGCACCGCCGTAATTGTCCTGCCGGTCGATATGGCCGTGCTGCTGCAGCGCCACGTCGAAGATGGAGCCGATCAGCATGTTGTCGATGTTGGGGTCCATGCCGATGGCGTGGACCACCATGTCGAAGGGGATGGTGATGGGGCGCTTGACGAGCGTGTCCTCGCCCTTGACGATCAAGCGCTCGCCATTGGACGTGACCTCGGCGATGCGGGCCTTGATGTACTTGACCTTAAATTCTTCCTGGGACTTCCAGTAATAGAGATCCTCGTAAAGGCCGAAGGTGCGGATATCCATGTAATAGATATAAACGTGGCAATCGGGCAGCTCTTCGCGGATTTCCATGGCCAGGTTGCTTGAGACCGTGCAGCAGATCTTCGAGCACCATTCGCGGCCGATCTGACGGTCGCGGGACCCGACGCACAAGAGGATCGCCACCCGTTCTGGCTTGCGCCCGTCGGACGGGCAGCGCACGCCCTCGCCGGACGAAATCATCTGTTCCACCTGGGTCGTCGTCACCACGTCCGGGAAGGTGCCGAACCCCCATTCGGGCTTGTTGACGCTGTCGAAATGGGTAAAGCCGGTGCACAGGACGGCGGCGCCGGCTTCCACCGTGTCGCCGTCGGACAACTTGGCGGTGAAGTTGCCGGGCTCGCCCGCGAACTCGGCCACGGTTTGGCCCGTCCGCACGTCGATGCTGGCCTCGCCTTCAACCCGGTCGACCATGCCGCCGATGGCGTCACGGGCCCATTCGCCCGTGGGCACCAGCTTGGCGTAGCCGGACAGGATCGGCGCCCCGCCCAGGCGGTCTTCCTTTTCCACCAGGACGGATTTCTGGCCGATGGCGGCCAGGGACGCAGCGGCGGACAAGCCGGCCGGCCCGCCGCCGACGATGAGGATGGGTTTCGTCATGTGTTTTCGTTACTCCGCCGGGGGCGCGATTTTCTGGAAACCGGGACCCGAGGTGATTCTCAGCCGGGGGTCGTAAAGGTTTTCGCCACGGCCGGCCTTGACCTCTTCCAGATAGGCCTCGAATTCGGCTTTCCTCTTTTCCCAATCGATGCCCATCTTGCCCAGCAGGCCCTCGAAGGCCGAGGCGTGCCAATGCAACTGGACGATCTTGTATGGGTCCGCGCCGCAGGCGAGCGCCGCGAACTGGCAGTCGGCGACCACGGGAAGCGAAACGTCCTTGCCGACCGCCTGGCCGATCCATTGGTTCTTGTCGAGCGTCGTGATGCAGCCCGTGTCATGGCCGATCATCACGTCGGCGTTGGCTTCCTCGACCGCGACCTTGATCTTGCGGTCGATGGCGAAGGAGCGGGTGAACTCGCGCTCGGAAATGATGTGACGGAAACCGAACCCGCAGCAGTCGTACCAGGTGGAATAGTCGATCACCTGGGCGCCCATCTCCTGGATCAAGCCGGTCGAAACGGCGACCCGGTTGCCTTCCAGGATATTGTCGTCATAGATCGCGTCTTCCGGGATCATCTTGTAGACGTGGCAGGCCGGATGGATCGTTGCCCGGATATGATCAACGTCGATTTCCCGCATCGCCCGGATATCGGACCGCATGACGTGCAGCCATTCGGAATAATGCACGATCTCTTCCGGGATCAGCAGCTTGCCGTCCACCAGACGGCCCAGCTTGCCCAAAATCTTGGTCACCCGCTCGCGCAGTTCCGCCGACTGCAACAGGAACATGCGGATTTCCTTGTAGTTGCCGAAGGACGTGCCGCAATGGACCAGGGGATAGAAATGCCCGTCGTCCAGCCCCTGGGCCTTGCCGGACACATAGGCCTGGTGGAAGTTGCGCAGGAACACGGCGGCCAGGCTTTCAACATTGCCGATGCCCGACCCGTGATAGTTCCAGGCCGTGCAGGACGTCTGGTCCGTCTCGTCCAGATACTTGATGTCCATGCGGTTCATCAACCAAAGCAAGGACGCCGGATAGCCCGGAATGTTGCCGCATTGGCCGCAGGACTTGTGGTGCCACAACTGGGTCGTCGGAATCTTCTTGTCCCAGCCGAACAGCGTCTTGACCATGCGGGGCTTGTGCTGCTCCTCGACCCGGTGGACCAGGATCTCCCCGTCCTTTTCCAACTGCCACATGACGTCGCGCACGTCCTCGACCCTATCCTTGTTGGTCAGCATGGAGCGCTTGTCGACCTTGGCCTCGACCCAGGAGGTCGCCGTCCGGGCGTCCTCGGCCGACAGTTTGGCGTTGTTCCATTCGGAGCCGTGGCCGGTGAACCTCTCGCCGCCCACTCGATCAGCTATGGGCCTTTCACCACAATTCGAATCACTCATGTCCGTCTCTCCGTCGTGAGATACCCACGGGGGGCATCAATCGTCCTCATCATCGTCTTCGTCTTCCTGATCTTCCAACCAGTCTTCATAGTCTTCGCGCTTCTCGTCCATGATGTCCGAGATCACGTCGAACAGGTTCTCGTCGATGGTTTCCAACTGATCGAGAACGCCGGTCATTTCCCAAATGGTGTAAAGCTCGATCGAGGTCTTGAGGTTCACTTCCCAGGCCGTTTCTAGGGTATTCAGGGTCGGCATGGGGATCGCCTGGCGCAGCAGCTTCAGGGGCGCGTCGACCTTGGCGATGTTCGGCCCCCAATCGGCGAAATGGTCCGGCTTGATCATGTCCGGCGACAACTGGTTGCCGGTGGAAATCAGTTTCAGCATGACCCGCGAGAACGGCCGCAGAACGTCCTTGGCCGACTGCATGCCGTGCTTGATGGCCACTTCCCGCATGATCATCACCAGGCCGCCCGGCGAATTGCCGAAGGGACATCGCGCGGCGCAGGTGTAGCACTGGGCGCAGGACCAGATTTTTTCCTGCATGGCGTCGTAGATGCCTTCCAGGTTCTCGGTCCAGAGCAGCTGCACGATCTCTCGGGGGGAGAAATCGTAGTAATGGGCCGCCGGGCAGGTCGCCGTGCAGATGCCGCAGTTGAGGCAGCCGTTCAGTTCGTGGTCGAAGCGGATATCCGCCTGAATGTCCTGAAAGACCTCTTCCAGGTCGTCGCGGTCCAGGGGCGGCGCGTCGGAAACGGGATCGCCGATGTGTTCCTGAACGCGGGTCGCTGAAGAATGCATGTCGTGGCCCCGATCTAATAGGTGAGTACGCGGGTGTCGTCGTCTTCCATGACCTGTTCGATGACGTAGGCGCCGCCGACGATGCCCTCGCATTCGGGGATCAGGTCGTCTTCCGTCATGTCGAACAGGTCCAGGTTGGGCGAGCAGCAATAGAACTTCACCCCGGCGTCGTGCGCGTCCTTGATGAAGTCGTAGACCGACTTGGGCGAGCCGTCCTTGACGACCAGCTTTTCGGCCTCGCCCTTTTTCATGAGCCGGCCGGATGTCGCCGTGCAGACGACCTCGACCTCGTAATCCATGGCCGCCGCCACGGTTGCCTGAAAAAACGGCGCGCCCAATTCCTCCCCGTTCTTGGGGTCCGAATTGACCATGATAATGACGAGTTTTTCTGCCACGCGATGCCTCCGACGATGTTTTTTTGCCGCCCGTTCTCGGCCGCTCTTGAAGGCGCCTCGCGGGTCTTGGTTCATTGTTGTTGTTCTCACAATATATAAAAACCGAATATGTTACAACCCGATGCGCCGTGGGGTTTTTCCCCAAGGCGAACGGGACCGGCCCCCGTCATGCCGATGCATCCATCCAGCCGGTGATTTGGATCAGCCCCGTCATCAGGGGCACCAGGGCGTCCTCGATCGCCCCTTGGCTCGCGCGGACCGCGGCCAGGGTCTCGGCGGGGGCCTCGGGCCCTTCCTCGAACTCCATGATCAAGTCCTCTCCCATGGCCTGCTTGAACCCCGGATGGCCCAGGAAACCGATGCAATTGGGGGCGGGCTGAAAAATCACCGGCTGACCGGTTGCGTCCACTGCCAGGATGTCCGCATGGGGCGGGGGTTGGGGACGGTCCCGCATATAGATCGCCATGGGAAAGGTATCGGGCATGAAGCCGTTCAGGACGTCGTCCCCCGTCCGCGTCGCCTGGATCAGGCGGAAATCCAGGGGCGCCGTTTCCACCCGGCCACCGGAGGCGAGCGCCAGGATCTGCGCCCCCAGGCCGAAACCGACCACCGGCGCGCCGACCAGCATGGCGTCCTTGACCAGCTTGACCTCCTCGGTCAGGGTCGGCACGTCGCGCGCGCCCCCCGCCCCCCAGGGCCCGCCGCCCAACAGGATCACCCCGTCCGTATATTTCACCGTCGCCGGCAATTGTCCCGCCGTGGCGTGCGGCCGCATATAGGTAAAGCGGATGTTGCGCCCTTCCAGATGGTCTTCCACCAGGCCCAGATGCTCACTGTCCGTGTGCTGGATCACATAGAGCGAGCGCGTGGGTGCGACCATCGATTTACGCCTCCACCGCTTGCGCCAGGGCCTGGATGAAATCAGCGGGCCGCAGCGTGATGGCATCGATTTTGGCCGTCTCGAAAAACCGCTCGATGGCATCCGGCGCGTCGTCGATCTTCACGCCCCGCAGCCCGGATTCCAGATCGAACACCGAACGCGGCGGGGTAATAAAGAAATCCCCCGTGAACAGGACCTCGCGCAGCCGGTCCGACCCGGGCCCCTCAAGCCTGACATAGGCCGTCACCGTGCCGCCGGCGCCCGTATGGCTGCCCGCGTGCATCTCACCCACTCGGTCCGGCGCGTCGATGCCGAAAACATAAGATTCCCGGCCGATCTCTTCATGGAAGCGGGCCCGGGCCAATTCTTCTTCCCGCGCGGAAACCTCGCCCGGCGCGCACATGAGCCCCAGGTTTTCCGCGAACCCGGCAACCAGGGCGGCCTGAATGTCGGCCAAGTCCGGCAGGGCGTCGCCCAAGAGCACGCTTAGGGTCGTCACCCGCTGCGCCGGATCGTCCAGCCGGCGTTTCTTCAGCTTGGCCTCGGGCACGTTCAGGGCCGCCATCATGCGCGCCGGATCCACGGTGATCAGCAGCGTGCCTTGATAGAACAGAACGTCGCCCTCGAAAAACCCGCCGGTGCCGCAAATCTTGCGGCCGTCCACCTCGATGTCGTTGCGGGGGCGATATTTCGCATCGACGCCCAGTTTTTGCAGGCCCGCTGCCGCCGCCCGGCAGATTTCCGATGCCGCCTCGCCCAGATTCGTGAACGGCAGGTGGGCCCGCTTGAACACCAATTCCCAGCCCAGTTGGCCCTCGTCGAAAAAGATGGCGCCCCCGCCGGTGATCCTTCGGACCAGTTCGATGCCTTCCCCCCGGCAATGGTCGACCTTGATTTCCTTGGACAGGTCCTGATGCCGGCCCACCAGGGCCGAGGGCGTGAACCGCAAAAAGCGGATGGTGTCCGGGATGGCGTCGTCCAAACGCGCGTCGATCAGCGCCTGGTCGAAGGCGATGTTGGCCCGGCCCCCGCGCAAGCCGGTGTCGATGACGCGAAAGGGCCGCCTCTTGGTCGTATCGGTCACTTTCTCGGTCTAGGCCTTCACTTTCGGCATGCCCAATTGACCCCTGATTTTGCGCAAATCGTGGCCATTGGGCTGAAACGGGAAACTGGCGATGTTGGAAGGCGGCGAATCGCCGTAAGGCCGGTCGCAGGCGGAGATGTCTTCCGCGAACTTGCCGGGACAGCCCGACGTCCTGAAGGCGATGCCGGCGTCGATCACCGTGTCCAGCTCGGCCCGGGGCAGGCCGAAATCGGACACCCGGCCTTCCTCGTCGAAGGTCATCTGATCGACCCGCGCCCCGCAGTAGTCGATCAGGTAGCGGCCCAATTGCACCCGGCGCCATTGATCGCGCGGCGTCGCCGGCAGGTGATCCATCAGCGATCCCTTTTCCGGGAAGAAGCAGAACATATGGCTGTGCCCGCCCATGTCCACCAGGCGCTGCACCAGCGTCAGGATGTCGTGTTCCGTCTCGCCCATGCCGACGATGATGTGGGCGCCGAACTTCTGCGGCCCGAAGATATCCTTCGCGTCTTCCAGGATTTCCCAGTATTTCTTCCAGGAATGCGGCGATTGAACGCCCTTCCCCCGCGTCCGGTCGAACAGGTCCGGCGTCGCCGCGTCCAGGGCCACGGTGAAGATGTCCGATCCCATCTCGTGCAGGCGCTTTACATCGTCGCGCGTCATGGTCGTCGGGTTGGACAGGATCGAGATGGGAATGTCGTCGGGCGAAACCCGGTCGGTCCAGGTCTTCAGGACCTGGACCGTGTCCTCGTCCGATCTGGGATGGGTGATCATGGAAATGCACATGCGGTGGAACGGCGACTTGGCCCCATCCTTGGCGACGATGTCGGCCACTTGCGCCATGGGCACGGCGGGCCAGTCGACCCGGATGAAGTTGCGGTCGGCGTAGTCGCGCTCGTGTTCCCGGTGGCGGGCCAGGCCGCAATAGGCGCAGTTGGCGCGGCAGCCTTCCGGATAGGTCAGCAGCAAATTGAGACACCGCGTACACGCGCAGCGATGCATCCTGCCCTGCATGATGCCCAGCGTGATCGCCGCCGCCGTCGACATCTGCACGTAGTCGGGCGACCGCATATGCGGCGTCAGAATGTTGTAATTGGGCTTGTAGACCCCTTCGGGCGCCACGTCGTTGGTTTTTACCCGCGCACCGTTGCGGGTTTCCCGGGGTGCCTCTTCCGGGGCCCGGGGCGCCATGTCCTGGAACGCGTTGAAGTCGCGCCCGCCTTTTCCGGTCTCGCCCGGTGCCGCGTTTTCAGGTTTCAAACAGGTCATTCCGCGCTCCGTCCCCTTGTTTTCTCTGTCCCGCCGCCCTAGGCCGCCCAGTATTCCGGATAGGCGATCCATCCCCGACGCAAATCCTCGGCCCCCGGTGTGTCGCCCTGATCGAATTGCGCCAGCAATTCCCGGCGCCGTTTCAAGGCCCGGTCCAAGGCCGGCTTGAACAGGTCTTCCAATTCTTCCCGGTAATGGTCCCCGGCCTCATGGTCGCCGGCCAGATAGCGCGCCGCCGCCTCGCCCGCCAGGCCGCCGGAAATCGCCGCCGAAGAAATGCCGGCACCCGTTACCGGATTGGCCAGGCCCGCCGCGTCCCCCGCCAGCAACACCACCGTGCCGCCGAGCCAGCCCACCGGGTCCAGCATGCCGCCCACGGGAATCGGCCCGCCCGTATGGCCCAATACGTCCCCGCCGACACGGCCCTCGCGTTTGAGGACCCGGTGCAGGCGGGCGACCAAAGGCTTCAGGCGGTCCTTGAATTCCGGCGCCACACCGACGCCCAGGTTCGCCAGATCGCCCTTGGGAAACAGCCAGCCGTAGCCGCCAGGGATATCGGCGCTTAGGAAAATATCCGTCGCCTTATGCGCCGTGTTGAGGGCCACGGTGATCTGGCGGGTTTCGACGACGTCTTGGTTTTCGCGGCCCACGGCGCGGCCAACGCGGGAGCGGGGCCCGTCGGCGCCGATGAGGACGCGGGCCCGAAGCTTGTCGCCATTGGACAGGATGACCGTGCCGTCTTCGGAAATCCCCTCGACCATCTGGCCGAACCGGCACTCGGCGCCGGCGTCCACGGCGCGGGCGACCAGGGCCTCGTCGAAGGCCTGGCGCGAGATCATCCGCCCCGGAAACCGCGGTTTCAGGTCCGGCCCGCCGTCTTCCACATAGGTGATCATCTCGTCGATGCGCTGCAGGGTGACGGTGTTCAGATCGGCCAGTTCCTGATCCAAGAGCGCGGGCACGAACTCGGCACATTGCACCGGAAAACCCGCCCTACCGCGCCGGTCGAGGGCAACGACGGTACGGCCCGCCTCCGCGGCCTTGGCCGCGGCGCGGGCGCCCGCGGGGCCCAAGCCGATGACCAGGACATCGATGGTGGCGGGCTGCGTCATGCGGCACAGGGCGCTTGCGCACCCTCCCCCCCCAGTTTCACGGAACAGCAGGCATGGGCCTGGTCGGCGGGGCGGCCGATGGTCTCCGCCAGGGCCACCATGCCGTCCGCCGGGAAGGCGATGCCGCCCAGGCCCGCCATGACCGCGTAGCCGTCGATCACCCGCCGGGCCATGCCGGCGGGCCGGGCGCAGCCGAGCAAGACCTGGCGGTCGGAAAGGCGATCGCGGGCTTCCACGAAAATTTCGCCCACGGCCGTGGGCTCCGTCGCCTCGTACATGCCCGCCTTGGTGAAATAGGGCATGATCACGACCAGGACCAAGGCATGGATGCCGTGGCGGGAACAGATATCCAGGGCGTTGGCCTCGCCCAGGATTTTGCCGTAATGCAGGCCGATGACGATATGCGGCACCACGTCCATGTCGGTGGAACAAAGCGCCGCCAGGGTCGCCTCGAAATCCTCCACCGGGCGGTCCAGGTGATAGACGTCCCGAATGGTGTCTTGCGCCCCGATCACGTCCATCATCACCGTATCGACGCCGGCGCTTTCCATGGCCTTGGCCCGGCCTTCGTCCATGAGCGCCGAGTGGACGGCGATGCGCAAATGGGGGAAGTCCCGCTTCAGCTTCTCGACCACGGGATAGAACCGTTCGTAGGGGATTTCGTTTTTCCGGTTGGACCCGCCGGACAGCAGGAACCCCTGAAGGTCCTGCAGCATGACCAGGTCGCGGACCTTTCGTTCCAGCATCTCCGGCGAGGTGGCGGGGATCATGGGCTCCAGGATTTTCGCCTGGCAATGGTCGCAGTTAAGCGCGCAGGCGCCCGCGGTGATGGAAAACGCCGGAAAGGAATTCTTGGCGCAGCCCTTCAATTCCGAGGACGTATAATCCTTGAAGGTGGGCGTCGAGAACCGGATGGGACGGTCCGTCGCCGCGCGCGAGAGGCCCTCCATGCGGGCGACCAGCGAGGCGTCGAAGGGCGCGTCCTCCAGTTCCTCGATCTCGATGACTTTGTCGAACCAGGTCATGGCTTTGCCTCCCCCGTCTGTGCTTGGCCCGCGTGAATGCGGCCCGGCTGGACCAGGCCGTCCCGCGCCAATAGATCAAGCGCCGGCCGGGCGCAGTCCCGGGCCAGGGCCCGGCGTTTGGGACAGCGGCGGATATCGGCGGCCAAGGCCGCCGGTTCGTCAAAACCGGCGGCGGCCAGGCTCGGCACCGTGGGATAAAGCGTCGCATCCAAAAACCGTTTGAGGAGGAACCGCAGCACCCGGGCGAAGCCCGCCCGGCGCAGGGCCGTCATGCCCGAAAGCCGGTTGGACAAGAACACGCGGGCGGCGGAGATGTGCCGGGCCTCGTCCCGGTGGTGCAGGTCCAGCACCTGGCGCGCCACGGGGCACAGCGCCGCGCCCCCGCCCCGCGCGGTCTTGAGCGCCTTCAGAGCGAAGGTGTCGGTCACCGTCTCGCCGATGAAGACCATGGCCCAGAACTCTGGCCCCGCGGGATCGAGCCTGCGGGCGACCCAACTTAGAAGTCCCGTCTCGCCCAGCAGT
>JANQIJ010000307.1 GCA_028282185.1 Rhodospirillales bacterium | reverse complement strand
GACCGGGCGGGTATCATTCTAAAGGTCTTGCCGGTCGACGATTCGGGCTATCCGGACCTCGACGCCTTGGCGGCGACGGTTGGCCCGCGGACCCGGATGATCGCCGTGACCCATTGTTCGAACGTGACCGGCGCGGTGACGGATGTTCCCGCCGTCGCCGAAATTGCCCGGCGCGTTGACGCGGCGGTCCTTGTCGACGGCGCCCAGATGGCGGCCCACGGTCCCCAGGACATGGCGGCGCTGGGCTGTGATTTTTACGTGGTTACCGGACACAAGATGTTCGGGCCGACGGGGATCGGCGCGCTGTGGTCCCGGGCCGGCATGTTGGCGGACCTGCCGCCGTTCCAGGGCGGCGGCGAGATGATCCGCCGCGTGACTTTCGAGGAAACCACATTCGCCCAGCCGCCCCATCGGTTCGAGGCCGGCACCCCGCCGGTGACCCAGGCGCTGGGGTTTGGCCGGGCGGCGCTCTGGCTGACGGATCGGGACTGGCCGGCAGTGCGGGATCGCGAGGCGGCCCTGAGTCACCGCTTGTTGGACGGTCTTGTCGGCCTGCCGGGAATCACGATCGTCGGGCCCGGTCCGGACGACAACCGGCTGCGCGGGCCGATCGTCTCGTTCGATGCGGCGGGCGCCCATCCGCATGACATCTGCCAGGTCCTGGGCGAAGCGGGGATCGCGCTTCGCGGCGGCCATCATTGCGCCCAGCCGTTGATGGACCGCTTCGATCTGACGGCGACGACGCGGGTCAGCCTGGCGCTCTACAACACGGAAGACGAGGTCGACCGGTTTCTCGTTGAACTGGCCCGCGCGCTGGAACTGCTCAGATGAGCGATGCGATCTACAACGAACGGATCAAGGCGCTGGCCGCCGAGGCCGCCCGGTTGATGCGCATCGAGGCCGCCGATTGCACGCGCGAGGAAGACAACTTTCTCTGCGGCGACCGGATGGCCCTGGATGTCGACCGCCGGGACGGTCGCGTCTTGGCGATCGGTGGCCGGGTGCGCGGCTGTCTCTTGGTTCAGGCGGCGGCGGCTCTGATCGCGCGGCGTGCCCCGGGACTGGGTGATGGCGAATTGGTCCAGGTCATCGCGGAAGTCGAGCATCTGTTGACCTCGGCGGACGGCGCAGGACCCGGCGCGCCGTCCTGGGATGAGTTGGCGATGTTTGCCCCGGTGCGCGATCACAAGCACCGGCACGACTGCGTCCTGTTGCCGTTTCGCGCGCTGGGCGCTTGCCTGGATCGGGCGGAAGACGGATAGTTCGCACGGGAGAGGGGAGAACCGGCATGAGCGAATTGTCCTTTGACGCGGTGGTCATCGGTGGCGGGATCATCGGCTGCACCACCGCTTATTTCATGGCCAAGGGGGGGCTCAACGTGGCCCTTCTTGAACGGGGTCGCCTGGCCCAAGGGACCAGTGCCAACAGTTTTGCCTGGATCAACGGCCGTTCGAAGACCACGGACGAGACCTATCATCGGTTCAATGCCGAGGGGCTCGCCGGTTACAACGCCCTGGCCCAGGAATTCGGCGAGGAGGCGATCGGCCTCAACCCATGCGGCGAGCTGACTTTGGCGCGGGCCGGCGATGCCGCCGGACGCAACGAACTGCAAGGCCATTTCGAGCGGCTCAGGGCCTTCGGCTATCCGGTGACCTGGATCAGCGCGGCGGACATCCGGGCCATGGAACCCGCATTGGTCATCGGCCCCGACGACGAGGCCCTGCTGGCGCCGGCGGACATGTCTTTGGACGCGCCCAAGTTCACCCGCTTCATGGCGGAACGGTTCCAGGCCTTGGGCGGCCGCCTGTTCGAGGAGTGTGCCGCCCATGCCCTGGAAATGGACGACGAGGGCCGGATCACCGGGCTTGAAACGGACGCCGGGCGGATCGAAACGGCCAAGGTGATGCTGGCCGTCGGCCGCGACACGGCGGATACGCTGGCCCGCCTGACCGGTTTCGAAGGGTTCCGGTCCCGCTTCCCCCTGCGCCGCTCGCCGGGATTGTTGATGACCACGCCCGAGCTGGCGCCGCTCAGGCCCGTCCGGCGCATCATCCATTGGCCGGACGAACAGGGTCTGCACGTCCTGCCTCATTTCAACGGCGGCCTGAAACTGGGCGCCTACGACGTGGACGGCCTGGTCGCGGAAGAAGACACGGAAGCGGCGCGGCGCCAGGGCGGCGAGATTCTGTTGGGCCGGCTTCGCGAATACGTCCATGGCATTCCGGACGACATGACCGTTGACGATTGCACGTTGGGCGTCGGCGTCCGGCCGATGCCCGAGGACGGCCAGAGCATCGCCGGCGCCCTGCCCGGCGCGCAGGGGTTCTATCTGGTGGCGACCCACAGCGGCATCACCCTGGCGCCGGTGGTCGGCCGGCTGATGGCCGAGTTCATCGCCACCCGCCAGACGCCCGAGCCATTGGCACCGTTCAGGATGGAGCGGTTTTCCGGGTTCGCCTGAGGGTCGTTCGGATGCCGCGGCCCGGCCGGATTACATCAAGGCCCGTTCCTCGAGCCGGCCCCGATCGGGGATGAACAGGCCACGGTCGGTACGCGAAATGATGTCGCTTTCGCGCAGCCGCCCGAAGATACGCGACACGGTCTCGCGCGAGGCGCCGATCATATTGGCGAAATTGGCCTGGGTCGGCATCGGGAACACCAGGTAGCCGTCCGGCGTTTGCGGGTCCGGTTCGGCCATGCGGATCAATTCCATGCAGACCCGTTGTTCCGCGCCCAGCAGGCTGACGTCGGCCAGACGTTCGTCGGACAGTCGAATCACCGCGGCCAGGCGGCGCATCAGGGCCAGGGACAATTCACGGTTGCCGGTGACCAGGTTGAGGAAGTCCGGTCCGGATACCGCGCCGACCTTGCAGGGCGTGATCGTGCAAACCCAGGCCGAGCGCGGCAGGCCGTCGATCGCCGCCAATTCGCCGAACACGTCGCCATCGTTCAGCGCGGCATAGCTTACCGCGCGCCCGCTTTCCGAATAGTTCAGGACATGCACGGTGCCGGTGATCAGGAAATGGACGCTGGTGTACTCCTCGCCCCGCTCGATGATCTTTTCGCCGGGGCCGAAATCCAACCAACGGCATTTGCGTTCAAGGGCCGCAAGGTCGTTCGCCGCCAGGCAGGACAATAACGGAATGCCGCCAAGCCGCCCGCCCCCTCCGTCTTTGCCGGATGGTGCCATCTCGCTTCCTCTTCGCACAGCCCGGCGCAAGGCCGGTTGCGCATAGGATAAGGTTCCGGCAGGGGCCTGTTCAATGGCTATTTCCGAGGCGATGAAGAGCCCGATACCGGACAACAATCGAGGTGTCGGCGGGCAGCCGTTCGGTTGGTCGTCCGAGCCGCCGTCGCGCGGGCCACCCGGCTTGCCGGAAGGCTACAGGATCGACTGCCCGGTCTGTTCCCAGTCTTTCAGGAAGGCGTCCAGCCCCTTGTCGGTCAAGGGGTGTTTGAACAACTGCCATATGACCTTGGGCGGCACCGTGCAGACATCGGCACCGAGGCGCGCCGCCTCGACCACATGCTGGGGATGGCGCACCGAGGCAACCAGAATCTCTGTTCCGAAATCGTAGTTGCCGTAGATCTCGGCGATTTCGCCGATCAGGCCCATGCCGTCCTGCCCGATGTCGTCCAAGCGGCCGACGAAAGGCGAAATGAACGCCGCGCCCGCCTTGGCCGCAAGCAAGGCCTGGGCCGGCGAAAAGCAAAGCGTGACGTTGACCGGGGTGCCCCCCTGGGCCAGGGCCTTGCAGGCGACCAGGCCGGCTTCGGTCAACGGCACCTTGACCGCCACGTTGTCGGCGATCTTGGCCAGCTTGCGCCCTTCCTCGATCATCCGGTCGGCCTCCGTCGCCGTGACCTCGGCCGAGACCGGGCCGTCGACCAGGGCGCAGATCTCCCGCACCACGTCGATGAAATCGCGCCCCGACTTGGCGACCAGGGACGGGTTGGTGGTGACGCCATCCACCAGACCGGTGTCGTTCAGGCGCTTGATCTCATCAACGTCGGCAGTATCGACGAAGAATTTCATGGCTTCCCTCTCCTCGCGGGCATTGGACGGGCCCGACACTTTACCGTCCCGCCGGGGCAGATCAACCATCCTGAGCCGACGCGCGTATTTGACCGTTCGCAACCTCGTACAAACAGGTGGAATTCGCCGCTTGATATGGTTTCATCGGAGGGTGGCAACGAGAAGGCGGCGACGGCAAGGAGGCGACGGAATGCGGGCATTGCTCCAGCGGGTGACGGAAGCCCGGGTTGGATTGGTCGGTGACGGCGGGGCGGCGGAAGATCTTGCCGCCATCGGCCGCGGATTGGTTGTCCTGGTCTGTACGGAAAAGCAGGACGGGGAAGACGCCGCCGCTTATTTCGCGCGGAAGATCGCCAACCTGCGGGTGTTCGAGGATGATCGGGGCAAGACCAATCTGTCGATTCGGGACGTTGCCGGCGAAGCCCTGGTGGTCAGCCAGTTCACCCTGGCCGCCGATTGGAAGAAAGGCAACCGGCCGGGGTTCTCCGGCGCCGCCGATCCGGAAACGGCGGAGCGCCTGTACATGAAACTTGTCGACAATCTGCGGGCCGAAGGTGTTGCCGTGCAGACCGGGAAATTCCGTTCCCATATGCGCATCCATCTGGTCAACGACGGCCCCTTTACGCTTTGGATGCAAAGCGATTGAATGGATCGTCTTGCGGCCAGGCGGGCGGATCGGACAGATCGTTCAAATCGGTCGCCGCCCCTTGACCAATGGCTTGGTGGAAACGGATTTTTCTTTAGGGTTATACTGCGCGGCGCCGAATGTCCGAATGCCCTGACGGCGGCTGCGACGGAGGAGAGCAGTGAACGACGCGAATGCCCAAGCGGCGCAAGACTCGCACGACGACGTCGGTGATATCCATGCGCTGATGGAAACTTTGAACCATTGGGCGCCCGACGATTCCGAAGCCAACCATCTATTGCTTGTCTCCTTCACCACGCTTGGCGGCGGCGAGCAGCGGGACAAGGTGCAGTTCGCGCTGGAAGACGTTTTCGTCAATTTCGCAAGGAGCCGCGCCGGCAGCGTCTTTCGACTGAGCGGCCTGGATACCGCGGTCATGGTCAAGATGGCCGAATTCAACCGCATGGAAACCATGATGGACCTGAAGGTCGACGTCATGCGGGTGATCCAGAACCTTTTGCCCGAGCATTTTTCCGAGGTCGACCAAACCCGCCTGATCCGCCCCATCGATCTGAAATACAAGCTGGATACGGCCAAGCGGTTTCTCGAGGCCTACGGCGATCGCAGCAAGGAAACCGGTACCGACGGCGGCACCGACCGTCCGCTGAACATGCAGGACATCCAAAGGCTGCGCGATGCTCTGCGCAAGCTGGGACCCAAGGAGTTCGGCAAGCGCTATATTCAGTCCCAGACAGCGGCGATGATCAAGCCGGGGCAGCCGGCCAAGTCGGCGATGACGGAGTATTTCGTCGGCGTCAACCTGTTGAAGGAGAGCGTCCTGCGCGGCGTCGATATCCGCGGCACCGGCAACGTCTTCAACCAATTGACCCTGACCTTCGATCAGGCGTTGTTGTATTGCCTGGGTGCGGTCACCGGCGGCCGGACGAAAACCTCGCTCAACATGAACGTTGAAACGGTGTTCACCAACGCGTTCGAGCATTTCCTGCGCGAAGGCGGCGATGCCGGCCTGACCGGCGTGATCATCGAATTTCGCCAGGAAAACATGCTTCAGCACTTCGGTCAGTTCCAAACAGCTTGCGACCTGATTCAGAAAAGGGGCGGCACCGTCGCCATCGACAACGTGCAGCCGGAAACCCTGGGGATCGTCAACCTGCATCGCCTCAACGTGAAGATGGCGAAGATCATGTGGAACGCCGACGCCGAAGAGGTTGTGATGCAGGCAGAAAAGGACATTCGCGCCATGCAGGACGGCGGCACGGTGATGGTCATGGCCCATGTCGATGATCAGCAGGCCGTGGACCTGGGGCACAAGCTGGGCATTTCCCTGTTTCAGGGCTATCACGTCGATGGCCTTTTGAACGGCGGTCAGAAGGGCTAGACAATGGCGTTCGGGGGGTCAGGAATGGCCGGCGACGCGGCCGACCTGTTGAAGAAGCTGCGCGCCTGGGGCTCCAAGAAGACGGACCTGAATACCCTGTTGCTGATCGACCTGGGTGACCTCGGCCTGCCCGAAGACGACGAATATCTGCAAGACGAGATCGCCCAAACCCATACCCGGATCGCCCGGGTCCGGGGCGGCGAGGCCTATCAGCTGTCGCCGTCGAGCAGCGCCCTTCTGGTCAGCCTCAGCGAAATGAACAAGATGGAAGTTCCCCAGGAACTGAAGATGAACTTGTTCAAGCTTCTGCAGGAAGAGTTTCCGGAAAAGATGGCCGGCGTGGATCAGAGCAAGCTGGTTCGCAGCATCGACCTGACGACCCAGATGATGGGCGCCGTCAAATTCCTTGAGGCGTTCGAGGACCGGGCCAAGGAGCAGGGCGTGATGGCCAGTGCCGACGGTAGCCGTTCGCTCGGGTTTCAGGACATCCAGACCGTCCGTTCGTTTCATGCCAAGACCGGCGACAAGGCCTTCGCCGAGACTTACATCGCCGGGCAGCCCATCGCCTTGATCTCCGGCGACAACCCGCCGCAGGCTTTCGCCAAGGAATTTTATGTGCGCATGGACCTGCTGCGCAGTGACGCGCTGCAGGGTGCGGAAATCCGTGAATCGGACCCGATGTTCACGCTGTTGTCGCAAACGCTGGATTCCCTGGTGCTCGCCAGCGCCAAGCTCTTCAATCCGGAAGGCGCGAAATGCGCCATCAACCTGAACCTGGAATCCGTTACCAGTAACGCGTTCCAAACCTTCCTGGCGGGCAACGGCGCGGCCAGGTTGAACAACGTGATCGTCGAATTCAAACTGGCCAATGTCCTGCAGGATTTGCGTAAATTTCACGCGGCAAGCAAGACGATCCGCGATTTGGGCGGCAATGTCGCTCTCGATATCATCGATCCGGCGGTCCTCGGACTGCTTAACCTGTCGGGGTTCGGCGTCAATATCGCCAAGATCATTTGGCGGGCTTCCGGGGCCGAGGATCTTGCCCGCAATCGCGCCGCGATCCGCCAGGCCCAGGAAAAGGGCTGCATTGTCGTGCTCTGCCGGGTCGAATCGAAGCTCGGCATTCGGGTCGGGCGGGAAATGGGGATCTCTGCGTTTCAGGGCTTCCACGTGGATGAACTGCTGTTATAGGCCTAGGCGGTCTGGCATAGGCCGCGTGACAGTGCGCGCAATGTCCTTGCCCCGTCTACCGTGGTATGCCCAAATACCGGGTGAACGATCAAAAAGACCTGACGATTTGGATAACGAATGTCTGAACTTGGCTCCGGCGGCGAACATCTCAAGCTGTTGACGCGGCTGAAGAACTGGCAAGGCGGGACAGAAGAGCCCAACCATCTGATTCTGGTCAGCTTCGCGACCCTTGGCATGACCGAGGAAGAAGACCAGAATCTGCGCAGCAAGACGGACGAAGCCTATCAGCGCTCGCACGAACGCCGCGGCGCGGAGATTTACCGCCTGACCAACACGGACACCGCCTTGCTGATGAAACTCAGCGAGTTCAATCAGATGGAGTGGACGTCGGAGCTCAAGGTCGACCTGATCCGCGTCATTCAGCAGAATTTCCCGCAGTATTTCAGTCAAATCGACCAATCGCGGATGCTTCGGATCATCAATCTGCAAGGGCGCCTGCAGAACGCGATCAAGTTCCTGGAAACTTTCGACGACCGGGCCAAGGAAGCCGGCGTCGGTTCGGGAGAGACGCGGCCGCTGCGTGAAAGCGACATCCAGGTGGTGCGCGACGGCATGCGCAAGATGGGCAAGAAGGCCTTCTCCGAAAACTTCATCCGCTCGCAGCGCACCGCCCTGATCACGCCCGGCAAGGGCGCCATGCCGGTGATGGCCGAATACTTCATTTCCGTCGAGATGATCCGTCAGCACATCCTGACCAATGTGGATTTCCGCGGCGCCGGCCTGGTGTTCCAACATCTGACCCGGACCCTCGATCAGATGTTGATCGAATGTTTCGACGAAGTGAACCCGACCCGCGCCAAGGCGTCGTTGAACCTTAACGTGGAGACCGTGTTCACCCATTCATTCCAGAACCTGTTGGAACGCGGTGACAAGGCGCTGGCCAACTTGATGTTGGAGTTTCGCGCCGAGAATATCCTGCAGAACTGGGACCAGTTCCAAACCGCCGCCGAATTGATCAACGGCAAGGGCGGGACGATCGCCATCGACGCGATCATCCCCGAAACGCTGGGTGTCATCGACCTGCCATTGCTGTCGGCCAAGCTGGCGAAAATCTTCTGGCGCCCCGGGTCGGAAACGGTCCTGCCGGAGCGCAAGGCAGCGATCCAGAACCTGCAACAGCGCGGCACGGTGATGGTCCTGGCGCGAGTCGATGACGAGATCGCGATCAAGACCGGTCACGGCTGCGGCATCACCATGTTCCAGGGCTTTCACATCGACGATGTGTTGGAGAAGGCCTCGGCCTGACGTCCGGCCAGCCGACGTCCGCTCGGGTCGGTACGCCAAAGGGAAACGCCATGACTGCAATGCGCCGACGGCCCGCCGCGGTTCCGCTCCTCGCCGGCTTCCTTGTCTTGACGATGGCTCTGCTGCCGGCGGGCGCGTTGCACGCCGAGGAGGCGGACAATCGCGCCTTGTTGAAGGCCTTCGCCGGCGTCGCGCTGGGGGCCGAGCACGAAAAGCGCAAGCCCCGGATCATCAAATGGAAAAAGCCGGTCAACCTGGCGATCATCGGCAGGGGCTATCCGCCGCTGTTCGAGGACCTGGTGGTCAAACAGGTCGACGATTTGACCAAAACCACGGGCCACCCCATGCGCCTGGTTTTTTCCGAAACCATGCGCCGGGAAAAGCGCCTGCCGGCCAATGTTTCCAAGATTCCGATCAACATGCTGGTGTTCTTCGCCCCCAAGGCCGAACTGCCGGCCCTGGTGGAAAAGCGCACCAACGGCGCGTTCAAGGCGCCGGACGTGGCCCGCTTGGTCAAGATTGGCTTGTGCCATGGCCGGCTGAGGATCAACAAGTCCGGCGAATTGACCTTCGGCTATGCCGCGGTCCCGGCGGAAATGGTGACCCGCGTGCAATATGGGGACAAGAGAGTCGATCCCCGGGTCCTGCTGCGCGCCTGCGTGGTCGAGGAAATCACCCAGCTCATGGGCTTGGTCAACGACATTTCGGGCCTCGAATTCTCGATCTTTTCCGATACCAGCCGGCATGTGGATTTGACGGCGGAAGATCGTTGGATGCTGCGGATGCTCTATGATCCGCGCATGCGGCCCGGCATGGCGCCGAAACCGGCGCTCGGCGTCGCCGTCAAGTTCCTGCGCGAAAACCGACCTGGCAAGTGAGACCCTCTCCAGGGGCGTCAACAGGCGTGCAACCGCGCCGCCAGACGCACTTTCCATCGGTCACCGTCGCCGAGATAGGCCTTCAAGGGGTCGAGCGTGTTGTCAGGATCGGATTCGACCAAGGAGACCGGGTCGATCTCCGAGCGCAAATGGAATGCGCAAAGTGCGGTGATCGCCTTTTCGAATTCCTGCGTTTGGCTGTAGACCGCCGCCATATTGGCGAAGATGATGGAGAGTTCCCCATCGGCTTTTCTTGCGCGTTCCAAAAGCCGCAGGGATTCCTCAAACCGTCGTGATTTCGCCTTGATCACCGCTTGCGCATTCAGCGCCTTGGCTTTGACGGTGTTGCCCCTTGTCCGCCCGGATTTTTCTTCTGACTTTTTGAAATGATGCCCGGCCTGAACCACGTTTCCCAGGCGCCCGTGGGCGGCGCCCAGGAGCAAATGCTTCTCCGCGGAATCGTCGTCGTATTTTTGCAGAGATTCGATGGCCAGTTGGTAGTGTACTTCACTGTAATGCAAGAAGCCCCGGATGAAGTACTTGGTGTCCGAATGCTTCGCCGGCGCGACATGGCGCTCAAGCGTCTCAAGGGCGGTCAGGCTGTTCTTGAACTGGGCGATAACCTTTTCCTTGCTCGGGCCGTGCATTTCAAGAGACGGCATATCGATCAGGCGTTGATGCAGTTCCCGCTTTAGTTGGAGATTGTGCAGGAAATAGGCGGCCTCCGCCGTCTGTACGATCCCTTTAAGTTGGTTCTTCGCCTTTTCGGCCACATCCTCGATCTGTTTTTTCTTCGCTTCCGTTTCCTCAAGGACTTCGTTCGATGCGGCAAGATTCGCGGCGCCCCAGCCGGTCAGCCCCAGGTTTACCAGCGCCACCAGCGCCGCGGCCACAACTGCCCATTTGCCTGCGTCCATTGGTATTTTCCCCTGAGCGAGAATACACGGCAAAGGTCATCATTGAAAGTTCCCGCATGGGCCCGACGCCAGGTATTCCGACTCTAGAAACGGCCCTTCGTTCCCCAGAAATCGAATGCCGCTTCGGCGGCGAGCACCAGAAACGCCAACGGCCCGGCCAAGGCCAAGGCTGCCAGATAGGTTTTTGTGGGAATCATCCTGTCCTGCCATGCGATTTGCGGATCGGGCCGAGCAAACCATGGGGGACGGGCGGCCTTTGGGGTGGGAATGGGGTCGTTCCATGCGGCCGTTGGCCGCAAATCGCCTTAATGCCCGGCGGGGGCCGGGATTAGACGACCGTGATCGAAATTT
>JANQIJ010000303.1 GCA_028282185.1 Rhodospirillales bacterium | reverse complement strand
GAAACCACACGGATCGTGTAGGGGAAATCGTCCTTCTTCGGCATCAACGGGTTGAGCGCCCGCCAGGCAAGCTTGCCGTGGCCGATCTCACGCCGCCCGGTGAACCCAAAGCGCCCGGCCTCGCCCACCGAAAACGGGGGGAAATTATAGTGCAGCATGAAGGTCCGGCGGTATTCGCCCGCCAAGTCGTCGATGATCTGTTCGTCCTGGCCGGTGCCCAGGGTGGCGACAACCAGGGCCTGGGTCTCGCCCCGGGTGAACAGGGCCGAGCCATGGGTCCGCGGCAACACGCCCACCTCGACGGCGATCGGCCTGACGGTCCTGGTGTCGCGACCATCGATGCGCATCCCCGTGTCGAGGATGTCCCGGCGCACGATGTCGCTTTCCAGTTTCTTCAACAGGCCGCCCAGCGTCGCCTCGACCAAGTCCTGGTCCAGGCTTTCGTCCGCCTTCAAGGTTTCGGCGACCCGGCCCTTGACCGCGCCGACTTTTTCCTGACGGGTCAGCTTGATAGTCTCCTTATAGGCTTCGCGCAAATCCGCTTCGGCCATCTCCTTGACCTTGGCCGCCAAGTCGTCCTTGCCTTCCGGCGGGGCCGGCAGGTCCATGGGGTCTTTGGCCGCGGCCTCGGCCAGGTCGATGATCGCGGCGATCACCTCTTGGTTGGCCTTATGGCCGAACATCACGGCGCCCAGCATGTCGTCTTCCGACAGCTCGCCGGCCTCGGATTCGACCATCAAGACGCCTTCCTGGGTGCCGGCGACAACCAGATCCAATTTTGTTTTCGCCATTTGCTCGGCCGTCGGATTGAGCACGAAGGCGCCTTCGATGAAGCCGACGCGGCAGCCGGAAATGGGCCCCAGGAACGGCGCGCCGGAAATGCACAGCGCGGCCGAGGTGCCGATCATCGCCGGCACGTCCGGGTCGTTTTCCAGGTCGTGGGTCAAAACGGTGCAGATCACCTGCACCTCGTTCTTGAAGCCGTCGGCGAACAGCGGCCGGATCGGCCGGTCGATGAGACGCGAGGTCAGGACCTCCTTCTCGCCGGGGCGGCCTTCCCGCTTGAAGAATCCGCCCGGGATCTTACCCGCGGCAAAGGCCTTCTCCTGGTAATGCACGGCCAGGGGAAAGAAGTCGATGCCGGGCCGCTGGGTCTTTTCCGCGACGACGGTGCAGAGCACCTTGGTGTCGCCATAGGTGACGATCACCGCGCCGTCGGCCTGACGGGCGACCTTGCCGGTTTCGAGGACGAGCTTGCGCCCGCCCCAGTCGATTTCCTTACGAAATTCTTGGAACATATCTGATTTCTCTTCCTACAAACGTACGTGGGGCAGAAAACCCGCCCAAGGGGCCAGTCGTGGCCATGCCCGTGGGCTCGCGGGTCTGCAACCCGTAAGACGGCCGGCACCCTGCCGGCGGTCCTGTCCCGGCGGTCCTTTCATGACCCCGGAATCTAGGCGGCGTCCGTACCTCTGGCCGCCCAACCAACGAAACGGCCGCCCACCATGGACGACCGCCATCTTTCTTGGGTTCAGCGCCGAATGCCCAAACGCTTCACCAGGTCTTCATAGCGCGCCGTGTCCTTGTTCTTCAGATAGTCCAGCAAGCGACGGCGCTGGCCGACCATCATCAACAGACCCCGCCGGGAATGGAAATCCCGTTTGTGGGTCTTCATGTGGTCGGTCAAGTTGGTGATGCGTTCGGTCAGGATGGCGACCTGAACCTCGGGCGACCCGGTGTCGCCCTTGGTGGATTGGAACTCTTCAATGAGCTCCTGCTTCCGCTCAGCGGTAATCGACATCTGCGTACTCCTGTTCTCGTTGCCCGCCGGAACTGTCAGGCCCCGGGGGAAAGGTTCATCACGCGGACGGGTCGAATTTCGCCGCCCTTGATTTCCGCCAGGGCCACCATGCGTTCGCCCGACATGGCACAAACCATGTCGCCTTGGCTGATGTCCCGGAAGGGCGACCGGCTGGCCACGGGCAATGCCGCAACGGGTTGTCCCTGGGCCAACCGCCGGGCTTCCGCTTCCGTCAGGGCCAGCGCCGGGATGTCGGCCAGCGCGGTCTCGACGGGCAGGAGGTGCCCGGAATCGCGCGCACTATGCCCCAGGGCCTCCAATTTATCTAGCGAAATCGCATCCCCTTCACGGAACGGTCCGACGGCCGTGCGCCGCAGGTTGGAGAGGTGTCCCAGGGTGCCGAGCGCGGCCGCCAAATCCCGGCCGAGAGAGCGCATGTACACGCCCTTGCCCGAACGGCAGCGAAAGGTCGCATGGTCCGCATCGTCCACGGATTCAAGGGACAATGCCAGGACGTGCGCCAAGCGCGGCTTAAGGTCGAAATCGGCGCCGTCGCGGGCCAAGTCATAGGCCCTGGCGCCGGCCACCTTGATCGCCGAGAACCGTGGCGGCACCTGTTCGATTTCGCCGGTGAAATCCGGCAATGCGGCCTCGATGGCCGCCCTGTCCGGCCGCGCGTCGCTCGTCTCGGTGATCTCGCCCTCGCGGTCATCGGTGCGCCGGGCTTCGCCCCAGCGCACCTGAAACGTATACTCCTTCTCACCTTCCATGGCGTAGGCGACGGTCTTGGTCGCCTCGCCCAACGCGATTGGCAGCACCCCCGTGGCCAGCGGATCGAGCGTCCCGCCATGGCCGGCCTTTGCCGCATTGCTCAAGCGCTTGATGCGGCCGACCGCGGCCGTCGAGGTCAGCCCCAGTGGCTTGTCTATATTGAACCAGCCGTGGACCGGATCCCCCTTGCGGCGTCGTCCCATGGCGCGCTCCTAGGGCAAATCGCCCGCAATCCGGAACGGATAGCGACGATGTTTTTGTGGAAAATCAGCAAGGTCGAGCATGGCAGATGCCCCCGGATGAAAACGGCATGCGCTAATCCTCGTCGTCCGGCGGCGCAAGATCGCGGGCGACCTTGGGGTCGTGCAGCAGGGCGTCGATCCGCCCCGCGTGATCGAAACTGGCGTCGGCCTGAAAGCTGAACGACGGCAGGTATTTCATCCGCATCTGGCCGGCTATTCGGCGGCGGATAAACCCGGCCGCGCGGTTCAGCGCCTGGACGATCTCGGCCGCCTGCTCCGCCCCGCCGCCGAGCGGCACGACGAACACGGTCGCGTTCTTCAAATCGGGGCTGGCGTCGACACTTGTCACCGTGATGTTCGCCTCGGCCAGGGTCGGGTCGCGAAAATCGTGGCGTTCCAGCATTTCGGCCAGAACGTGGCGCAACTCCTCGCCGACGCGCAGCTGGCGCTGGCTCGGCTGCCGGGGGTTTCGCTTGTCTGTCATGGCGCGTACCCGAAAAGACCGGAACATGAGAGCGGCCCGCCGCGCCGCCGTATGGTCGTCGCCCGGTGCCCGGCCCCTCATGGGGCCCAGTCCCGCCAGCCTATTCCAACTCCCTGGCGACCTCTTCGGTCTCGAAGCATTCGATCATATCGCCGACCTGAATGTCCTGGTAATTGGCCAGCGCCATGCCGCATTCCGTGCCCGAGGCAACCTCTTTGGCGTCGTCCTTGAACCGCTTCAACTGCGACAACTCGCCCTCGTGGATTACCGTGTCGTCGCGCAACAGGCGTACCTTGGCGCCGCGCTTGACGATGCCTTCCGTGACCATGCAGCCGGCGACCTTGCCGACCTTGGAGACGGAAAACACCTCGCGGATTTCGGCATAGCCCAGGAAGCTTTCGCGCAA
>JANQIJ010000293.1 GCA_028282185.1 Rhodospirillales bacterium | reverse complement strand
CTTCCAACGCGGCCCAACGTGCGGTCGAGGAGATCGCCGCCAGCGCCGAGAAAATGGCGGCTGAGATCATGCGGCTCGGGCGCCAGGTGGGCGACACCTCGCAGGTCGCGTCGGAGGCGGTGACGCAGGCCGGACAGGCGCGGAAGGTGATGGACGAGTTGACCAAGACGACCGAGGAAATCGCCGAGGCCGGCAAGCTGATCAATGACATCGCCGAGCAGACCAATCTTTTGGCCCTCAACGCGACGATCGAAGCGGCCCGCGCCGGGGAGGCCGGCAAGGGCTTCGCTGTGGTCGCCGGCGAGGTGAAGAACCTGTCGAACCAGACCGCCAACGCGGTTGATCAGATCGGCAACCAGGTCCAGTCGATCCAGCGGGCGACGGTCAACGTCACCGAAATGCTCGGCCGGGTCACGGATACCATCGGTCGGATCGACACATCGGCGACCGAAGCCGCCCGCGTGATGGACGAACAGTCGGGCAAGACGTCCGACATATCGGTTCGCATGGGCCGCGTCGCCGAAGAGGTCGAGGTCGCCGTCACCGGCATCAACGAGGTCGCCAAGGAAACGGAGCTGACCCGCGAATTGGCCGACCGGGTGTCGGACACGGCCGTGGGTCTCGACGGCCAGGTCCAGGAATTCGGCGAAGACCTGGAACGCGGCATCGATGAGACCTCGGGCCAGAAACGCCGTTATCCCCGGGTCGACGTGGAACTGCGATCGGCCCTGGAAGCCGCCGGACGCCGCTTCGACGACATCCCCATGCGCGAACTGTCCATGGCGGGCGCGTCTTTCTTGTTCGACGGCATGCCGCCGGAACCGGGCGATGCCGTGACCGTGATGATCGAAGGCATCGAACCCATCGATGCCACGGTCGTGCGCGGGGGCGAAGGGTTCTTTTCCGTGCAATTCATCAATCTGGACCCGTATCACGCGGGGCTCGGCAAGATCGTTGAAAGGCACCTTGATGTGGGGATGGAGCGGGCGGCCTGATCGCCGCCGGCAACGGGATCAAACAGCCTGAACGGGATCAGTCGCCGGCTTTCTTGTCGTCGGCAAAGAAATCGGCATCGCCGCCGGGGCGTTCGGCGATCTCCGTGCCGCCGGTCTTGCTGCCATCGGGCGGCGCCCAATCGCCCGTCGCTTGGGCCGTGGTTGACTGAAACCCGGCGCCCGGCCGGCGCAGGGTTTCGGGTTCCTTGAAGCCCCGGAAAAAGCGGATGATGCCGCGCCAGATTTTCGGCACCAGCCAGATCAGCAGCAGCAGGAACAGGCCCAGGCCGATGACGAAGACGAAGGGATTGAACACGGCGAGCGCCAATCCGCCGAACACCAGAACGTCTTCGAACAGGCTCATGCCCCAATTGGTGAACGGTTCGGGCGAGGCGTTGATCACCGCCCGCGTCCCGGCCTTGGCCGCATGGGTGCCGGCGGCGATGGCGCCGCCGCCCACCAGTCCGGCAACGGTCTGCAGGTCTTCCGGCAGGAAATCCAGGCCGCCGGCGGCGCCCGCCGCCAACAGCGCGCCCGCCGGAATGCGGATGAAGGTGTGGATCATGTCCCAAACCGAATCCACGCCGGGAATTTTGTCGGCGAAGAATTCGACGAAGTACAACAACGCCGCCGCCGCCAGGACCCAGGTCGAAGACAGGGGCGCCATGCTGTCCGGCAGGTCGACCACGCCGAAGGCGTCCAGCCCGCCCAGCACCAGGACGGTGGCATACAGGTTGATGCCGCTGCCCCAGGCCGAGCCCAGGGCGACGGCGAGGGCGGTCAGCGGATCCATGATTGCCCTGGGCGGCCCCGCCGGGCGGTCGCCGGTTTCCTATCGTTCGTCATGGTCGGGTGACGATGGTGGCCCCTCCGGGCGGTCGATGTAAAGGCCGCAGTCCTTGGGGTCGATGCCCAGTCGGGTGCAGAGGCTGACGACTTCGATCTCTTCGATCAGGGCGTCATTGCCCTCGACCTCAAGCAATCCCAGGCAGACCCGCAGGATCAGCGCCGCCGTTTCCGGGTCCTTGGCGACCGGTTCGATGCGGGCGATGGCGGCCTCGCGCCCGGCCTTCGAATTCTGCGCGATGGCGGCGGCGTAGTCGGAAAACAGGTCGACCGCTTCGTGGGGGTCGAACACGTCCAACTGGCGCAGGGCTTCGATGATCTGATCCAGGCGGATCCGCTCGGAGAACGTGACCTTGCCGTCCGCGGCACAGACCAAGGCGGCGGCGGACATCACCGCTTCCAGGAACGGGCGGTTCTTCTGGCGTTCCACCTTGTCGCGGTAGAACGAGGTCAGGGTGGACAGCATTCCGGCCATGGCGCGCCTCCCCTCGGCGTCGGTTCAGTATGGCGGGCGGGACTTCAAGACGTCGATCAGTTTTTCCGTGAAGGCCTCGGCGGCTTCGTACATCACCCAATGTCCGGCACCGGCGATCACGTGAAAGGGCGCTTCGGGCTGGTATTGGCGAAAGATCTCGGCGCGTTTCTCTAACGCACCGGGGCGGCTGGCGGTGGCGTCGAATTCGCCCCAGATGCCGGCCATCGGTGCCTTGATGTCCGGAATCGCCTTCAGCAGGCCGTCGGTCAATGAAATCGGCCGCGAACGGACGCGTCCGCATTCCAAGTTGCGGCGGTGGATGTGAATAGCCAGGTCGTCGATGTGCGCGGTGTCGCGGAACATGAGGATTTCCAGGTTGCGCCGCTGCAGTTCGTCGACCTCGGCGTCGGTCATCTCCGGATCGGCCAGACGGGTGCCCTGGGGCGGATCGTGCAACGCGCCGAAGCCGCTGGCGCCGACGGCCGTATAGCTCAGGCATCGGCCGGGGGTGTCGCGGGCGACGAT